>WQUE01000067.1 GCA_009785885.1 Actinomycetes bacterium | reverse complement strand
GGCCAAGGGTGCGCTGGACGACGTGCGCGCGAACCGGCCGGGCTTCGCGGTCGTCCCCGAATGCGACTTCATCAAGACCTACATCGAGCGGCACCCCGACTACGCCGACCTGCTCATCGGGCATCGAACAGGTGGCGGCAAGGTCGAATAGCTGGGCTCCCGGTGGGTCACACGACGGGGTAGGCTTCCGGACATGATCGACGTGGCGGTGTTCGGTGCGGCCGGACGGATGGGGCAGCGGGTCGTCCAGGCGGTGGGGGCCGCCTCTGACATGCGCCTGGTGGCGGGCATCGATGCGGGTGAGGACCGCTCGGCTGCCCTGGCCGCGGCCGTGATGGTCGACTTTACGTGCCCCGACGCGGTGATGGGCAACGTGGAGTGGGCCCTCACCCACGGCATGCACGTCGTCGTCGGCACCACCGGCATGACGCCGGAGCGGCTCGACGCGGTGCGCGGCCTGCTGGCCTCCGACGGGCGCCTCGGCGCCGTCGTCGCGTCCAACTTTTCGATCGCGGCCGTCCTCATGATGCGGTTCGCGGCCGCGGCCGCACCGTACTTCGAGTCCGTCGAGATCGTCGAACTGCACCACCCGCGCAAGGCGGACGCCCCGTCCGGCACCGCGATCACCACCGCTGGGGCCATCGCCGAGGCCCGGCGGCGGGCGGGCTGCGCGCCGATGCCGGACGTGACCCGCACGGGGCTGGACGGGGCACGTGGGGCGGTCGTCGACGGCGTCCACGTGCACTCCGTGCGGTCGCAGGGCCTGTTCGCCCACCAGGAGGTCATCCTGGGCAATCCGGGCGAACAACTGACCATCCGCGACGACTCGTTCGACCCGTCCAGCTACATCCCGGGGGTCCTGGCCGCGATCCGCCACGTCGTCGCCCACCCGGGGCTGACGCTCGGCATGGACGCGTTGCTCGGCTGATAGGCTGGCGCGTCATGACGGAATGCCTGGTCGCGACCTCGAAGAGCCCGTACACCCTGCTCGTTCACGGTGGCGCCGGCTGGCGGCACTGGCGGATGGATGACGCCAAGGAGGCCGCGTTCCGCGCGGGTTTGCGGGCGGCGTTCGCGGCCGGCGAGACGGTCCTGGCCGCCGGGGGAGCCGCCCTGGACGCGTGCTGTGCGGCGGTGATGGTCCTGGAGGATGACCCGCTGTTCAACGCGGGGCGAGGCGCTTCCCTGACGGCTGCCGGCAGCGTCGAGCACGAGGCCACCGTGATGACCGGGGACGGCCGCGGGGGAGCCGTGACGTTGTCACGGCAGGCCCGCCACCCGGTGCTGGTGGCCCGGGCCGTGCGGGATGCAACGGAGGAGGTGCTCATCGCCGATCCCGACGACGCCTTCTTGGCCGCCCACGGGCTCGAGGTGCGCCCCAACGACTGGTTCGTGACGGACGAGCGCCGCGACCGCCTGGCCGCGGTGCGGGCCGGCCTGCCCGAGGACGGCACCCACAAGCACGGCACCGTCGGCTGCGTCGCGCTCGACGCCCACGGCCACCTGGCGGCCGCCACGTCGACGGGCGGCTACGACAACAAGCCCGTGGGACGGGTCGGCGACACGGCGATCCCCGGCGCGGGCACGTTCGCCAAGGACGGCGTCGTCGCGGTCAGCTGTACCGGCCGTGGCGAGTCGTTCATGCAGGGTGTCGTCGCGCACCAGGTGTCCGCCCGCCTGGAGTTCGGCGGCCAGGATCTGGTCACGGCCGCGACGGCCGTCGTCACGGCAGAACTGCTGGGCCGGGGCACGACGGGTGCGCTGATCGCGGTCGACGCCGCGGGGCGCGGCGTGGTGGCGTGGGACTCACCCACGCTGCTGGCCTGCTGGCGCGACGGCGACGAGATTCTCACGCACGTCTGACCCGGTCCGGGCCGGCTCGACGCCTCAGGCGCTGGCGTTCAGCACGGTCAGCATCATGGTGAAGCGTGTCGTGGCGAACACGGCGTGCGGGACGCGGGCCGGCATGACGATCGCCTCCCCGGCGTGGACGTCGAACTCCTCGCCGGCGATCGTGATCCGTCCGGTGCCGTCGAGCGCCAGGACGAACGCATCGCCGCCCGCCTCGTGCGTGCTGATCTCCTCCCCGGCGTCGAACGCGAACAGCGTCACGCTGTGGTGGGCATCCTGGGCCAGCGTCCGGCTGACGATCTGGCCCGGTAGGTAGGCGACCTGGTCGGCCAGGCGGACCACCGTGCGCGGCGCGATGTTCTTGATGATCGGTTCCACGAAAGCCCCCTACGCCTCGGGGAAGGTCGAGGTGTCGATGACGTAGCGGTAGCGCACCTTCGAGGCGACGACCGCGTCGTAGGCGGCGTCGATATCCTCACCGCCGATGACCTCGACGACGGCGCCAAGGTTGTGCTCGCCGCAGAAGTCCAGCATCTCCTGCGTCTCGGCGATGCCCCCGATCAGCGAGCCCGCCATGATCTTGTTTCCCAGACACAGCGCGCGGATGTTCAGCTCCATGTTGTCGGCCGGCATGCCGACGTCGACGAACACGCCGCCGTTCTTCAGGCAGCCGAGGAACGGCGTCAGGTCCTTCGCCGCGGCCACCGTCGACAGCATGATGTCGAAGCGGCCGCGCAGCTTCTTGAGCGTGCCCGGCTCGGCCATGGCGTGGTAGTCGCGCGCGCCGAACCTCAGGCCGTCGGCCTCCTTGCTGCGCGTCTGCGAGATCACGGACACGTCGGCACCCATGGCCGAGGCGATCTGCACCGCTACGTGGCCGAGTCCGCCCATCCCGATGATGGCCACCTGCTTGCCGGCTCCGGCGCCCCAGCGCTTGAGGGGCGAGTACGTCGTGATGCCGGCGCACAGCAGCGGCGCCGCGTTCGGCAGCGGAATGGAGTCCGGGATCCGGCACACGTAGTCCTGCTCCACGGTGATCGATGTCGAGTAGCCGCCGTCCGCCGGCAGGCCGTCGCGACCCACGGCGTTGTAGGTGTAGATGGCCTCGCGGCAGAACTGTTCGGTGCCCGCTTCGCAGTCGGGGCAGTGCCCGCACGAGTCGACGAAACACCCGACCCCCACGCGATCGCCGAGGGCGTACTTTGTGACGCCGGACCCGACCTTCGTCACCACACCCGCGATCTCATGGCCCGGGACGAGCGGATAGCGGACCGGGCCCCACTCCTGGCGGGCCGTGTGGATGTCGGAGTGGCAGATGCCGGCGTAGGCGATGTCGAACGCGATCTCGGTCGGGCCGGGTTCGCGGCGGGTGATCGTGGTCGGGGAGAAGTGGCCGTCGGGGCGGTCGATGGCATAGGCGCGCGCGGTGGACATGCGGTGATCCTTTCACGAAAGACTGACTCCATTGTCGCCCCGGGACGGCGTGGGCGGTGCGCCAGGGCCGAGTCACGGCCAAGCGCCGGGGCCCGTGACTGCCCTCGCGCAGCGGGTAGGCTTGACCCTTGTGGTGAATGGATTGCAGCAGCCGCCGGCCCTGCCGAAAGGCACGATGCGGATCGTTCCGCTGGGCGGATTGGGCGACATCGGGCGGAATATGACGGTCTTCCAGTTCGGCGAGCGCTACCTGCTCGTCGACTGCGGCGTCCTGTTCCCCGAGGATGACCAGCCCGGCGTCGACCTCATCCTGCCCGGCCTGGATTACCTGGACGACAAGCTCGATCGCATCGTCGGGCTGGTGTTGACGCACGGCCATGAGGACCACATCGGCGCCGTTCCCTACCTGCTGCGCCGCCGAGGTGACATCCCGGTCTACGGCAGCCGCCTGACGCTCGCACTCCTGGCCGGCAAGCTCAAGGAACACAAGTTGGGCGACGTCCGGCTGCACGAGGTCGCCGAGGGAGACACGGTGAACCTCGGCGCGTTCGGCGTCGAGTTCTTCGCCGTGAACCACTCCATCCCCGACGCCCTCGCCGTCGCGATCACGACTGCGGCCGGCACGGTGCTCCACACCGGCGACTTCAAGATGGACCAGCTGCCCCTCGACCACCGCATCACGGACCTGCGCGGCTTCGCCCGACTGGGTACCGCCGGTGTGGACCTGCTCATGGTCGACAGCACGAACGCCGAAGTGCCAGGCTTCACGCCGTCCGAGACCGAGGTCACCTCAGCCCTGGAGCGGGTGTTCGGCCGGGCGAAGCAGAAGATCGTCGTCGCCTCGTTCGCCTCGCACATCCACCGCGTCCAGCAGATCCTCGACCTGGCCGTCGAGCATCGGCGCAAGGTCTGCTACGTCGGCCGGTCCATGGTCCGCACGATGACCGTGGCTCGCGAGCTCGGCTACTTGCGTGTCCCGGCGAACACGCTGATCGACCTCGACGACCTGGACACCTATCCGGACGACCGGGTCGTGATCGTCTCCACCGGGTCGCAAGGCGAACCGCTGTCCGCATTGGCGCGCATGTCCAACCGGGAGCATCCCGTCGTGCGCATCAACCCCGGCGATGTCGTCCTCCTGGCCTCCAGCCTCATCCCCGGCAACGAGAACTCCGTCTTCCGTGTTGTCAACGGCCTGACCCGGCTCGGGGCGACCGTCGTTCACAAGGGCAACGCGTTCGTTCACGTGTCGGGGCACGCCAGCGCGGGGGAGCTGCTGTACCTGTACAACATCGTCCAGCCGCGCGGTGTCATGCCGATTCACGGCGAGGCGCGGCACCTGGTCGCCAACGCGGACCTGGCGAAGGCGACCGGGGTCGATCCCGCCGCGGTGATCGTGGCCGAGGATGGGGACGTCGTCGACCTGGGCGGCGGCCGCCTGCGCAAGACAGGCCGGGTCGACGCGTCGTACATTTTCGTCGACGGGTCCACGGTCGGCGACATCAGCGAGTCCAGCCTGATCGACCGGAAAATCCTCGGCGAGGAGGGTTTCATCTCGATTGTGGCCGCCGTCGATCTGGCGGCCCGCACGCTCGTGTCCGGGCCCGATTTGCACGCCCGCGGCTTCCTCGAGGACCCTCACCTGTTCGACGACATCACGACCCAGGTCCGCTACGCGCTGCTCGACGCACTCGACGAAGGCCAGACCGATGTGCAGCAGCTCCGGCAGGCCATGCGGCGGGTCGTGGGGCAGTGGGTCAGCAAGGCGTTCCGCGCCCGCCCCATGATCGTCCCCGTCGTGATCGCGGTGTAGCCGGTTGGCCTGAGGGGGGTCGGACGGGCTAGACTGGTGGGTCGAGCAGCTCGGTTCACGCCTGCCCCGCGCCTGGGGCCATTCGGACGACAACCGGATCGGCGACCCGAGCCCGACATGCGAGGAGCGCATCGATGAAGCAGGGTATCCACCCCGACTATCACGAGACGAAGGTTGTCTGCACGTGCGGCAACCAGTTCACCACCCGCAGCACGGCGCGCAATGGCGTGATTCAGGCCGACGTCTGCAGTGAATGCCACCCGTTCTACACGGGCAAGCAGAAGATCCTCGACACCGGTGGCCGTGTCGCCCGCTTCGAGCGGATGTACGGCAAGAAGGCCGCCAAGTCCGGCAAGTAGCTTCGGTCACGCCCGCCAGGCGGTCACCCGTCTGGCGGGCGCTGCTTCCCCGCGCCCGTCCGGGTCAGTGTCGTACGCGTCGACGAAGGAGGAGACCGTGTTCGAGGCCGCCCAGCCCTTGCGGGAGGAACTGGTGGCGCTGGAAACCCAGATGTCCAGCCCCGACTTCCACGCGGACGCGGGGCGCGCCCGCAAGGCGGGGCGACGCTACGCCCAGTTGGCGCCGGTCATCGCCGCCCTCGACGAGCAGCAACGGCTGAGCGACGACCTGGTGGCTGCCACCGAACTCGCCGCCGACGACTCGTCGTTCGCCGACGAGGCGGCGGCGCTTGCCGCCCGGCTCGACATCGTGAACGAGAAGGTGACGGCGCTGCTCGCACCACGCGACCCGAACGACGCGTGCGACGCGATCATGGAGATCAAGTCCGGCGAGGGCGGGGAGGAGTCTGCGCTGTTCGCGGCCGACCTGTTCGCGATGTACACCCGTTTCGCCGAGTCGCGCAGCTGGAAGACCGAGGTCCTCGACTCGGAGACGACCGATCTCGGCGGACTCAAGACGGTCACGGTGGCGTTCCGCGCCGGCGGGCAGACCCCGTCCGACCAGACGCCCTACGGCGTGCTGAAGTTCGAAGGCGGCGTGCACCGGGTGCAGCGGGTGCCCGTCACCGAGTCGCAGGGGCGGATCCACACGTCGGCTGCCGGGGTGCTCGTCTTCCCCGACGTCGAGCCCGACGAGATCGACATCGACGAGGACGACCTGCGCATCGACGTCTACCGGTCCACCGGGAAGGGCGGCCAGGGGGTGAACACGACGGATTCGGCCGTCCGTATCACGCACGCGCCGAGCGGCATCGTCGTGACCTGCCAGGACCAGCGCTCCCAGCTGCAGAACCGGGAGCAGGCGATGCGCATCCTGCGGGCGCGCCTGGCGGCGCAGGCGGCCATCGAGGCCGACGAGGCCGCCTCGGCGGCGCGGCGGTCGCAGGTGCGGACCGTCGACCGGTCGGAGCGCATCCGGACGTACAACTTCCCCGAGAACCGGATCACGGACCACCGCATCGGGTTCAAGGCGTACAACCTGGATCAGGTGCTCGCGGGCGACCTGGACGCGGTGATCGAGGCGCTGCTCGCGGCCGACCTGGCCGAACGGCTGGAGGGGGCGGCCCGGCATGTGTGAGCAGGCGCCTCCCGTCGCCCTCGCCGCACGACGTGCGTCCTCGCTGCTGGGTCCGGCCGGTGCCCGCCTGGCACAAGCCGGCGCGGCCTCCCCTGAGGCCGACGCCCGCACGCTGCTGGCGTGGGCGCTCGGGGTCGAGCCGTACCGGTTGGCCTTCACCGACGTGGACGAGGCGGCGGCCGCCCGGTTCGAGGCGGCTGTCGACGGGCGTGCGGTCGGCGTGCCCCTCCAGTACCTGACGGGCGTGGCCCACTTCCGCACCGTCGACGTCCGGGTCGGCCCGGGCGTTTTCATCCCGCGGCCCGAGACCGAGGCCCTGGCCGGCTGGGCCCTCGAACGGCTCTCCGAGGCGACCGCTCCGCCGCGCGTCGTGGAACTGTGTGCGGGGTCCGGCGCGATCACCAAAGCCCTCATCGCCGAGGGCCCCGGTGGGCGCTACTGGGCTGTCGAGTCGGACCCGGTCGCCTTCGGTTACCTCCGTGCCAACCTCGCGACGGACGCCGACCTCGTGCCGGCCGACATGGCCGG
This sequence comes from Actinomycetes bacterium, assembly GCA_009785885.1. Classification (GTDB taxonomy): domain Bacteria; phylum Actinomycetota; class Actinomycetes; order Propionibacteriales; family Propionibacteriaceae; genus WRGV01. The sequence continues at coordinate 62 of WQUE01000067.1, read as the reverse complement.
AGCCCTGGCCGACTTGGACGGGACGATCGACCTTGTCATCGCCAACCCGCCCTACATCCCGG
>WQUE01000066.1 GCA_009785885.1 Actinomycetes bacterium | reverse complement strand
GTCCTGGGCGTACCGCAGCACGACGACCTGGCGTTGACGTCGCGGCAGAACCGCCAGCAGACGCGCCACCGCATCCCGCTGCGCCACCTCCGCCGGCGTGTCCCACACACCGGCCGCATCCCATCCCTCCGGTAGGGGCGGCTCGACATGCCGGCGCCGCAGCCGGTCGATGTTCGCGTTCACCAGGACCGCCCGCGCGTACGCCAGCGCCCCTTCGCGGCGCACACGTCCCCACGCGAGGTAGGTCTTCACGAGGGTGTCCTGCACGAGGTCCTCGGCCAGGTCGGCGTCCCCGACGAGGCACCAGGCAGCGCGATACAGGCTCGCCTGGGACGCCGCGACGAAACGGGTGAACGCCTCGTCGTCCAAGCTCTGGGCCATGGGGGGTCTCACGTCCTTCCCGGTCGGGTGCCGTCACCATCCTCTACGAGACGACACGCCGAAAAGGTTGCACCCCAGGCACAAGTCCGCTCAGGCGGCCGGCTGCTCCTCCACGAAGTAGCGGCGGTACCACACCAGGAAGCAGTACACCGACCAAATCTTGCGCATGTTCTTGGCGTGGCCGGCGCGATGGTCGTCCAGCAGCTTCAGCAGGAACGCCTGATCGAAGAACTCCCGCGCCTCTTCGGACGTGAACGCGTCGCGCACCTGCTGGTAGTAGCGGTCCTCCCGCAGCCAGTCCATCAGCGGCACGGGGAAGCCTAGCTTGGGCCGCTCCGCGTTCCGCGCCGGCACCTGACGGGCGGCCGCGCCGCGGAACGCGACCTTCGTCTGCTCGCGCGTCACCCGGAAACGCGTCGGGATCTGCAGCGCGAGCCGCAGCATCTCGCGGTCCAGGATCGGGCAGCGCGCCGCCAGTGAATGCGCCGCGCACATCCGGTCCGCTTTTACGAGCATGTCCTGCACGAGCCACGTCTTCAGGTCGACGTACTGCATCTTCGAAACCTCGTCTTGGCCCGCGGCCTCGTCGTAGTAGGGCTTCACGCGCGCCGCCGGTACGGGTGCCGTGATCGGCGACGCCAACACCGCCGCCCGGTCGGCGAGGCTGAACACGTAGTTGTTGCGGATCGAGCGCTGCTCGATCGGCAGCGCGCCGTTCACGAGGAAGCGACGCCCGTGCAACCCGACCGGCAGGTGTGCCGCGACGCGGGCCACGATCGTGCGCACGGGCTGCGGAACCTTGAGGTAGGCGCTGAAGGCCAGCGGCTCCTGGTAGAAGGGATAGCCGCCGAACAATTCGTCGGCCCCCTCACCCGACAGGACCACCTTGACATGGGACGCGGCCAGTTGTGCGAGGTAATACACCGCGACCGCCGACGGATTCGACAGGGGTTCGTCCATGTGGTATTGCACGGCCGGGACCGCCGCGAAATACTCCTCGGAGGAGATCGTCTTCGCGATGTTCTCGACGCCCAGGTGCGCGGCGAATTCGGCGGCGTCGCTCAGCTCGGAGAACTTCTCCTCGGAATAACCGACGCTGAACGTGCGGATCCTCGTCCGCTTCGCCGCCTCGGACACCACATAGCTGGAGTCGATTCCACTGGACAGGAACCCCCCCACCTCGACGTCGGTGCGCCAATGCGCCTCGAACGACGCCTGGAAGGTCGAGGCGATGGCCTCCTCCCATTCTTCGAGCGTCTTCGCCTCGTCGATCGCGTAGCGGTACGCGTCGTAGGGCGTGATCGTCAGGGTGCCGTCGCGGTAGGTGAACGTCGAGGCCGGGGGCACCTTGAACACGTCGCGGAACAGCGTCTCCTGCGTGGGGACGTACTCGAAGCTGAGGTAATCCGGCAGGCGATCCCGGTTGAACCGCTTGTCGAAGCCGGGATGGGCGAGGAAGGCCTTGATCTCGGACGCGACCAGGAACTGCCCGTCCGCATGGTAGTAGAACATCGGTTTGGCGCCGAAGACGTCCCGCGCCCCGAATACCGTCCCGGATTTCGCGTCCCACAGGACGAACGCGAAGTCGCCGCGCAACCGGGGCACGATGCCCGCCCCGTCGGCCTCGTAGCCGCGCAGGACGACTTCGGCATCGGATCGGGTCGCGCAGGGATGCCCGGCCGCGGCCAATTCTTCACGCAGTTGGTCGCCGTTGTAGATTTCGCCGTCCATGACCAGGACCAGCGTGCCGTCGTCGCTACGAATCGGCTGTGAAGAATCGGCCGGATCGCTCAAGGCGAGGCCACGGAAACCGAGCGAGACGCGCTCGCCGACGTCATAACCCTCCTGGTCGGGGCCGCGATGCGCGATCCGATTCGCCATCGCCTCGATCACGCGTCGGTTGTCGTTCTCGTCCGCCGATCGATTGACAAACCCCACAAATCCGCTCACCGCCGGTTTCCTTTCCGCGGCGCCACAAGACCGCTATCTTCACCAAAGACGGAGTGATTTTACCACGGGGCCGCGGCGAGCCTTCGACGTCAGGCCTCCTCATGCCCCCAGAACAGCCGGTCGACGACGCGGGAGGCGCGGCGCGCCGTGCGTTCCCACTCCTCCACCAGCGCCGCACCGCCGCCCTCCATTCCGAGCAGCCCGGCGACGGCGGCGGCCTCCCGGGGATCGGCGGGCAGGGTGTCCGACGCCTTGCCCCGCACCAGCATGGCCGCGCCGCGCAACCGTCCGGCCAGCCGCCAGGCCCGCTCCAGGACGCCCGCGGAGTCGGCGTCGACGAGGCCTGCCGTTGTGGCGGACGCGAGCGCGGGCAGCGTCCCCGTCGTCCGCAACCCCGGCACGCGCCCGGCGTGACGCAATTGCAGCAGTTGCACGGTCCATTCGATGTCCGCGAGGCCGCCCGGGCCGAGCTTCAGGTTGCGCGACCGCTCGGCGGCCCGGCCGCCGCGTTCCCGGTCGACGCGCAGCTTCAGCCGGCGGATCGCGGTCACCTCGTCGTCCGACAGGCCGTCCGGCGGCCAGCGCACGTCCGCGACCGCCCCCAGGAAGGCGTTCACCACCCCTGTGTCCCCGGCGCCGAACGCCGCCCGCAGGAGCGCCTGCGACTCCCACGTCAGCGACCATTGCCCGTAGTAGGCGACGTAGCTCGTGACGGTCCGCACGAGCGGGCCGTCGCGTCCCTCCGGGCGCAGATCAAGGTCCCAGTCGAGCGCGGGCTCCGGCCCCGGCGACGCGAGCAGGCGCCGTGCGAGCGTCACGGTCGCGACGGCGGCGCGCAGCCCGTCCGCGTCCGTGCCGTCGGGCACCACGACCATGGCGTCGGCGTCCGAACCGTACCCCATCTCCGCCCCACCCCACCGGCCCATGGCCACGACACCCAGCGGCGGCGTGCCGTCCCGGCCGCGTGAGGTCGCCAGCAGGGCCGCCTCGATGGTCGCCCCGGTCAGGTCGGAGAGGCCGCGGCTGACAGCGTCCGGGGTCAGCACGCCGAGGATGTCGCCGAGTCCGATGCGGCAGATCTCGGCGCGCCGTAGGCCCCGCACCGCCCCGATCGCCGCCGCGGGATCGTCGTGCCGGGCCACCACCTTGGCCATCGAGTCCGCGAGATCGACCCGGGACCGGGGCACGAGGGCCGACGTGTCGATCAGCAGCCGCACGGTCGACGGATCGCGGCGCAGCAGGTCCACCAGATAGCGGCTGGACGCGAGGATCAGGGCCAACCGCTCGGCGGTCGCGCCCTCGTCGCGCAGCGCCCGCAGGTACCAGGCCGTCGACCCCATCGTCTCGGAGATCTGCCGGAACGCCAGCAGGCCCGCGTCCGGTGCCGGCCCTTCGGCGAGCCAGCCGAGCATGGCGGGCATCAGCTGGCGCTGGATCTCGACGGTGCGGCTCACCCCCTGCGTCAAGGCGCCGATGTGCCGCAGTGCCGCCCCGGGGTCGGCGAACCCGAGGGCGCGCAGGCGATCGGCCGCCGCCTCGCTCGACAGGGCCAGCGCGTCCGGCTGGACGCGGGCCACGGCCTCCAGGACCGGCGAATAGAACACACGCTGCTGCAGCGCGCGCACCTGGCCACTGGTCGAGCGCCAGCGGGCCCACAGCGCCTCCCCGGACGGCTCCTGCAGGGAACGGGCGATGCGGCGGCGCCCCACCGGATCGGCCGGCACCAGGTGCGTCCGGCGGAGTGTCCACAGCTGGGCCCGGTGCTCGAGGACGCGCTCGAACCGGTAGGCGGCCTCCAGGACCTCACCCTCCGGACGTCCGATGTAGCCGTGCCCGACAAGGGCGGCCAGCGCGTCCAACGTCGACGGGACGCGGAGCCGGTCGTCGCCGCGGCCGTGCACCAACTGGAGGATCTGGGCGCTGAACTCGATGTCGCGCAGGCCCCCCACCCCCAGCTTGACGTCCCGGTCGCGCTCCGCGGCGGGAATCTGGGCGATCACCCGCTGACGCATGGCGCGGGACGACGCAACGAACCCCTCGTGGCTGCCCACCGCCCATACGTGCGATGCGACGAGGTCGCAGAACGCCCGCCCCAGCACCTCGTCGCCGGCCACCGGCCGTGCCTTCAGCATCGCCTGGAACTCCCAGTCGGACGCCCATCGTCGGTAGTAGGCGGCCATGCCATCCAGGGTGCGGACCAGCGGCCCGGCATTCCCCTCGGGCCGCAGGGCCGCATCGAGCGGCCAGATGCTGCCGGCCCGCGTGTGCGCCGAACACAGCCGCGCGAGACCGGCGGCAACCCGGCCGGCCGTCGCCACCGCCTTCGCCGGGTCGCCGCCGTCGGCCGGTTCGGCCACGTACAGGACGTCCACGTCCGAGGCGTAGTTGAGTTCGCGCGCGCCACACTTGCCGAGACCGATCACCGCAAGCCGCACGCCGTCCGCCCCCGGGATCTCGGCCCGGGCGAGGTCCAGCGCGCAGCCCAGCACGGCGTCCGCCAGGTCGGCGAGTTCGGCGGCGATGTCGTCGACGATCGCGATCGGATCGGGACTCGTCAGGTCACGGGCGACGATCCGGATCAGTTCGGCCCGGTAGGCCGCCCGCAGCCGGTCGCCGCCCTCGGGACCCTCACCCGTCGCGTCACGCAAGCGACCACGCATCTGCGATCCCGGCGCGCGCGCCGGCTCCGCGCACAGCACGCCGAGGCACGCCGGGTGCGCCACGAGATACTGGGCCAAGGCCTGGCTGCCGCCGAGAACCGCCACGGCGCGCGCCAGCCAACCGTCGTCGGCGACGAGGGCCGCGACCCGTCCCGGCTCGCCCGCTTGCAGCTGGGACAGGCCGAGCAGCGCCTGATCCGGATCGTCCGCGCCGGCCAGCCGGTCGAGAATGAGGTCGTGCCGGTCGGGATAGGACCGTGCCAGAGGCGCGATGAGCGTCTCGGCATGGTCGGCGTCGCTGAAGCCGCGGCGGGCCAGCGCCCCCGCCGCCGTGTTCCGCCGCTGGTCGCTCGCCACGCGTCCCCTCCCCGGCTCGTCTCCGCTCGTCAGCATAGTGGGCACATCGCCTACTGTGGAGGTGGGCGCGAACCGCCCGGGACGAGCGGGGGTGGACATGGCATCGCGCAGCGCCGGCATCGCCGGACACGAGGCCGTGATCGCCGCCGTCGGCGCCGCGCTGGCCGGGGACGCCCCGGTGCCACGCGACGCCATGGCCGAGGCGGTGCGAGCACTCGCCGGTGAACTGCGCCTGCGCCACGGTGGCCGCACCATCGAGGTGCGCGTGCCACCATTCGCCGCCGTGCAACTGGCCGGGGCCGCGGGAGCGGGCCCGCACCACACGCGCGGCACACCGCCGAACGTCGTCGAGACGGACCCCGCCACGTTCGTCCGCCTGGCGACCGGCCTGCTCACCTGGACGCAGGCCCAGGCAACCGGCGTCCTGCGCTGTTCGGGAAGCCATGCCCACGAGACCGCCTCCTACCTGCCTCTCGCTCCCCTCACGGCGCCAGTCTTCGCTGCTAGCGAACATGCTGGGGACGCCATTCCATCATCCGATCCGGTGACATAGCCCGACATCGGAACCTGACCAGGCATGACGCCCCACCCGGCCGGGACGACGCTGGATCGGCCGGCCCCGACCAGGGGCGATGGACGAACAAGGAAACCGGTACCGGAATCATCTATTCTGTTGTGTGTTCCCCATGGACACGGAATGCTTCATCGCCACCCCCGGAGCAAGGACCACCGATGCCTCCCACATCGCCACAAGAGCATCCCCGCCTCCTCCTGCTCGGCCCGGTCCAGCTCATCAACGCGCACGGCAGCACCCCCGAACGCGCCATGGACTCCTGTTGTGAATACCTGGCCTGGCTCACCCGGAACCCCGGCGGCTCGGGCTGGACGATGTCGCGCGACCTGATCATCGCGGACGGCACGAGACGCTCCAACCTGTCCCGTCTCCGCGCCTGGCTCGGGCGACTCCCCGACGGCGCCCCCTACCTGCCCGATGCCTACGGCGGCCGGTTCAACCTGGATGAGCGCGTCGACACCGACTGGGACCAGGTTGCGCTGCTCCTCGCCCCCAACCTCGACGACGTCGCCGACGCCGCCCTCAGGAGCGCCCTCGGTCTCGTCCGCGGGGCGCCACTGGCGGACACTCCGCCCGGCTGCTGGAGTTGGGCCGAGGACTGGCGGCTGGACATGACGACGACGCTCCGCGATGCCGGCGTCGCGCTCGCGAACCGCGCCCTGGAGCAGCTCGACCTCGACCTCGCCCGGTGGGCGGCCACGCGTGCGCTCATGGCCTGCCCCGGCGACACCACCGTGCTCGGCCTGCGCCTTCGTGTGGAGTACCTGGCCGGCAACCGTGCCGAGGCGCGCCGCCTCGCGCTGTCCATCAGCCGCCAGGCCCGGACCCTGGGCATCGCCGTGCCCGACGACCTCCGTGCCATCCTGCAGCGCTTGACCGACGACGACTGGAACGACGAACCTGACCGGGACCCCCGCCTGGAGGACGACACCGTCGCGTGAAGCGCCCGGGTCAACCCCGCACGAGCAACGACACCGCGACGGCCCACATCACCAGGGCAATCAGCACGTCCAGGACGCGCCACGCCCGCACTGAGGCGAACAGCGGTCGCAGCCGCCCCGCCCCGTAGCCCAGAAGCGGGAACCAGCACCAACTCGCCGCCATCGCGCCGCCGGCGAACCACCACTGGTCCGGACGGTGGCCGAGGGCGACGGACCCGATGAGCAGCACCGTATCCAGGTAGACGTGCGGGTTCAGCCAGGTCAGCGCCAGGCAGGTCGCGAGGCACGGCCACAGCGCCTGCGCCGGCCCGCCGGCATCCCCATCCAGCGTCTGACGGGTGAACGCCCGGCGCAGCGACAGGGCGCCGTACACGGCCAGGAACG
>WQUE01000065.1 GCA_009785885.1 Actinomycetes bacterium | reverse complement strand
CCGCCTGGTGGCTGACGAGGGCGTCGAACCAGGCTTGCGCTATCTCGTCCGCGTTGGCCAGCGCGCGGCCGGGCGTGCCCGGCACCAGCACGCCGAGCGAGGCCCCGCCGGAGCCGGTCAGGTCCTGCTCGTCGACTGGTGCGACGGCCAGGGCCGGAGCGACCTTCTGGGCGACGAAATCGTCGATGCGCGCCGCAGAAACGTCGATGTCGAACGTTGCGCCACCGGCCGCGGGGGTGGCGCTGATCCAGGCGGCGATGTCCGCCGGGACCGGCCGGGCCAGCACGGTCTGGTCGTAGGGTGACACCACGCTCAACGGGGTGGCGACCAAGCCGTCGAGTTGCGCGGCGATTCGCCTCGCCTCGTCATCGGTGATCGCGGGGACGGAACGGACAAGCGGCAGTTCGATCGCGGCGGCATCGCGCGCCGCGATCAGCTCGGGTAGGCGGGCGATCAGCCCGGCAGCGTCCACGCCGGAACCGGCCGAGCCCGGCGTGACCACGTACTTCCCGGCGGCTGGATCGAAGTCGACTCGCGGGGACACGGAGGCGGCCACCTCGGCGGCGAACGCCGTGTCAAGCCACGACCGCATGACCGTCGCGTTGCTGCGGACCACAAGCGGGATGGCCTCCAAGCCGCCACCGTGCCGTGTCAGGGCCCCGAACCACGAGCCGGTTCGGGCTGCGGCTCGTCCCGTCGCCGCGGCATCCACGGTGACCCCCAGATCGCGGGCGCGCGCCTGGACGCTCCGGTCGCCGACCCGGATCTCGACCCTGAAGGCGTCCTGTAGTGAGGTCACGCGAGCGGCGATCTGACTGGCGGTCAGTCCCGAGACGTCCATGCCGGCCACCGAGGTGCCGGGCGCGGCCCGCACGCAACTGCGCCACGCCACCATCGCTCCGGCCGCGACGAGCAACAACACCAGGACGACCAGCACCGCGCGCCGGTGCGCCCGATGGACCGGCGCCTGGGACAAGCGCAGACGCATGGGCCCATCATAGGGCGGCCCGTCCCTCGCTCCCGTCAGCGGCGCAACCGCGCGGGGCGTTCCTCACCGCGGACAGCAGCCGGCGCCACCGCTGGATGCCTCGCCTACACTTGTCCCTTATGGCATGTCGCGGTGAGGGGGGACGATGAGCTCCCCCGTGTCCGCGGCGGCCCTCCTGGTGCGCGAACTCGCCGCCGAGCAGCGCTACGTCGACCGCGTGTACGCCTGCCTGGACGCGGCCGTCCTGGCCGCGCGACGGGCCGAGGCCGGGGGCCACGACCTGTTCCGCAGCGACCGTGCGGACTGGCATCGGGAGGAGGCCGGCACGGCCCTGTTCGAGCGGGATGCCTTCGCCTACCAGGCCGCCCGTCGCCTGGCGGTCCTCGACGCCGAGCACGAAGGTTTGGTCTTCGGGCGCCTCGACCTGCGCGGCGACGAGGTGCGCTACATCGGCCGGATCGGGGTCCGCGACCCGGACTACGAGCCGCTCGTCATCGACTGGCGGGCGCCGGCGGCGGAGTCGTTCTACCGGGCGACGCCGCTCGACCCGATGGGTGTCGTGCGCCGCCGCGTCCTACGCTGCCAGGGCGAACGGGTCACCGGCATCGAGGACGACCTGCTCGACGCGGAGGCCGGACGATACCTGCCGGTCCTCGGCGAGGGTGCCCTGATGGCGACGCTGGAACGGGCGCGCGGACCCCAGATGCGCGACATCGTCGCCACGATCCAGGCGGAACAGGATGAGGCCATCCGCGCCCCCTACCAGGGCGTGACGCTGATCGCGGGCGGACCGGGTACGGGCAAGACCATCGTCGCCCTGCATCGGGCCGCCTACCTTCTGTACACGCACCGCCGGCGTCTGGAGAACGGCGGCGTCCTGGTCGTCGGGCCGTCAGCGATCTTCATGCGCTACATCGAGCGTGTCCTGCCCGGTCTGGGAGAGGACTCCGTGGTGTTGCGCTCCATCGGCCACGTCGCCGCGGACGTCCTCGGCTTCGGTTCGGACCGGGACGAGTCGGCCGAGGCGGCGACGATCAAGGGCGGCCTGGTGATGTTGCCGCTCCTGAAGCGCCTGGTGGCGCTCCCGCTGCTTGAGCCCGCGGAGGCGCAGGTGCTGCGCGTCGCCGTGCACGGCGAGGTGTTGACCCTGACGCCCGGCGAACTGGCCCAGATCCGCGCGAAGGTGCTCGGTGCGCCCCGCGCGAAGGCCAACGACCCGGGCCCGGCGGTCGCGGCGCTGCTCGACGCCCTCTGGGTGAAGCTGGCCCACCCGGAGGCGTTCCCGCGGCGTGACCTCTTCGACGAGACCGTCGCGGGCCGACCGGGCTGGCGCATGTTCCTGCACGCCTGGTGGCCGACGGTGTCACCGGCACAGGCCCTGGCGCGGCTGGCGTCCCCGCGGGTCATGTCCCAGGTGGCGGACGGCCTGCTCGACGAGCACGCCCAGGCTGTCCTCGGCGACAGCCTGCGGCACGCGGCCGGGTATGCGCCGGGCCTGGGGCGGCCGTCCCCGGCCTGGACGATCCCCGACATGGCGCTGTTGGACGAGCTGTTCACGCTGCTCGGACCAGCCGACGTCCCGGAGGACGCCGAGCCGACCTTGTTCCTGGAGGGCGGGGGCGACGTCGAGGAGATCGTGACCCTGGCGGACCTCCTGACCGACCGCCGCGACGTCGGCGCCGAGGAGAGTCCGACGTACGCCCACATTCTGGTGGACGAGTCGCAGGACATCACGCCGATGCAGTGGCGCATGCTGCGCCGGCGCGGCCCGCAGGCGTCCTGGACGCTTGTCGGCGACCCGGCCCAGAGCAGCTTCCCCGACGCCGCCCAGACGCGCGCGGCGCTCGCCGACCTGATCGGACACGCCCCGCACCGCACGTTCCGCCTGTCGACCAACTACCGCAGCCCCGCCGAGGTGTTCGACCTGGCCTGTGCCTACATCCGGGACGTCCACCCGGGGGCCGACCTGCCGGTGTCCGTGCGACACACCGGGACGGCGCCCGTCCTGGCCACGTCGACCCCGCAGGCGGTGTTCGACACACTGGACCGCCTCGTGTCCGGCCTCCTCGGGCAGGTGGAGGGCACGATCGCCGTCGTCGCCCCCCCGTCCTGGTTTGTCCGGCTGTCGTCCTCGCCGGAGCGCCTGCCGGCGCTGGCGGACGACCGGGTGACCCTCATCACCGCGCTCCAGGCCAAGGGCATGGAGTACGACGGCGTCGTCGTCGTGTCCCCGGACGACATCGTGCAGGAGACGCCGGGGGGTGGCCGCGTGCTGTACGTCGACCTGACCCGGGCGACGCAGCGGCTCGTCACCCTGGACGTGACGCCCGACGCTGGCCCGGGCGCCTGGCGGCCGACGGACCCGACGGCACCGCCCCAGTCCGACCCCAAGCGCGTCGGCTAGGCTCGCCTCGTGGCGTCCCCGCTCAGCTTTCCCGCCGACGATCCGCTCGGCGCCGGTTTCTTGGCCGCAGTCGACGAGGTCCTGTCGGGCTTCCTGGAGACGCGGCGTGCCGGCCTCGCCGCAATCGACGCCGGCTTGACGGAGGTGGCCGACATCGCCGCCGAGACACTTGCGGGCGGCAAGCGTCTGCGTGCCGCGTTCGCGTGGTGGGGGGCCATGGCGGCCGGCGAGTCGGGCTCGCCCGAACTCCTGCGGGCCGTGGCGAGCCTCGAGGTGCTCCACGCCGGCCTGCTCGTGCACGACGACCTGATCGACCAGGCGGCCACTCGACGCGGCCGGCCTGCCGCGCACCACCGTTTCGCGGCCCAGGCCGCCGCCGGCGAGGGCGACTCGTTCGGTCTGGCGGGCGCGGTTCTACTCGGGGCGTTACTCATGGGATGGGCGAACGACCTGTTCGAGGCCTCGGGACTGCCCTCCCGGCGCCTGGCCCAAGGGCGGCCCCTGCTTGCGGCGATGCGCAACGAGGTGCTGGCCGGCCAACTCCTGGACTCCCGAGCCCAACACCATCTCCCCTTGTGGCAACCTGGATCATCGCGACAGGATCCGCCGCTGGACGCCGCGGGACGGGCCAGCCACGTCATCATCTTCAAGACCGCCCTCTACACCGTCGCCCGACCGCTCGAGTTCGGCGCGCGCCTGGGCGGCGCCAGTCCGGGCCTCCTCAAGGCGCTGCGCGGGATCGGTGTCCCTCTCGGCCGCGCCTTCCAGCTTCGCGACGATCTCCTGGACGTGTTCGGCGATGTGGCCCTGACCGGCAAGGAGACCGGAGGTGACCTGCGCGAAGGCAAGGAGACGCTGCTCGTCGCCCACGCCCTCGGCCACGCCGCTCCGGCGCAGGCCGCGACGCTGCAGGCCGTGCTCGGCAACGCCGCGGCCAGTCCCCGACAGATCGCGGCGGCCCGCCGCGTCCTCGTGGCCACGGGCGCGCGCCAGGCCGTCGAAACCCACGTCGAGGAGGAGTACGAGCGCGCCATGGCTCGGTTGACGGCCGCGCCGGTCACCGCTGTGGCCCGCGACGGGCTGGCCCGGCTCGCACACGCCTGCGTCGTTCGCGATCACTGATCGCGTTCGTCGTGCACGGTCACGGATGTCGGCGCCCGCGCGAATCGGCGGGCGCGACCGGGAATGGCCGGTTCCGGTCGGCGCGCAGGACGGCGGCCCCCGGATGGGCACCGCGGAGTGTCGACAAGGCATAGGCCCGCATGGCGGGTGTCTGCCAGGCGGCGCCGACCAGGTGGCCGCACTGTTCCACCAGGTCGGCATCGAGGACCGTCAGCGCGAGACGGGTCACACCGGCGGCAACGACGGCCTCAGCGCCCGCCAGCGAGTCGACGTGGGCGAACCAGGGCACGGATGCCGGGTCGTCCGCGGGCAGCGCCGCGGCCACACGTCTGGCGGTGGCGGCCGTGACGGGCGCCCCGTCCGCCTCCCGGACCACCATGAAGTCGGGGGCACGCCGGCCCGTCGGCGCTTCCGGAGGCGCCACGCCGGCCGAGACCGCGTCGCCTCTCACGCTGCGGCCCGACAGAACCCACGGATGCGGCCAGCCCGGAGCGTCGGGACCGTCCAGAAGCACGTCCGGTTGGCAACGCTCGACCAGGGAACGCCACGCAGCGTCCCCCCCGTCCGCGGGAGGCCGCAGCCCGAGCAGCGGGCCCCGTCCGCCGGGCCGGCCGGACAGCGCCGCCCACCAGGCCGCCACCACGGTCTCGTCCGAACTGGTCCCGGCCAGCGTCAGCACGCCGACCCCTGGGGGAACGACCGGGATGCCGCCGGGCGGGGCGTCCGTCGTCAGGTCGACCGCGATGCGTGCCAGGCGCAGCCGCCACGCCAGACTCATTGCCACCGTCACGGCTCCAGCGTAGCGACCCGGACCGGAAGTGGTGCCGCCGCGCGTCGATGCGGCCCCGGTTGGGGTGCCCTGCCTAAACTATCGACTCACGCCGGTGGATGACGGGAGCAGCCATGGACAGTGCAGACGACCCCCTGGTGGGTCGGGTGCTGGATGGGCGCTACGAGATCTTGGCGCGCCAGGCGGGTGGCGGCATGGCAACCGTGTACCGCGCGCGCGACCGCCGCCTCGGCCGCGAGGTTGCCGTGAAGATCCTGCACGACGACCGCACCGACGACGATTCCGGCGCCGCAACGTTCGACCGTGAGGCGCGGGCCGCGGCCACGCTGCACGATTCCCACATCGTGGGCGTGTTCGACCAGGGAGAAGACCGGGGCCGCCCGTTCATCGTGATGGAGTTCGTCGACGGGTGCACGTTGCGCCAGGTGATCGCCCGCGAGGCCCCGCTGCCGCCGCCCCGGGCGCTCGCCTATTTCGAGCCGATCGTGTCGGCGCTCGCGGTCGCCCACGAGGCCGGGCTGATCCACCGCGACGTGAAACCCGAGAACGTGCTGATCTCGGCGCGTGGCGACGTCAAGGTGGGCGACTTCGGCCTCGCCCGGCAGCTGACAGCCGCGACCGCCACGGCGACCGGGGTCCTGATCGGCACGCCGAGCTATGTCCCGCCCGAACGCGTCGAGTTCAAGCCGGCGGACAAGCGATCCGACGTGTATTCGGCCGGCGTCATGCTGTTCGAGCTCCTCACCGGGCAGAAGCCGTATGCGGGCGACAACAGCGAGGTCGCCCGCCAGCACATCACGCGCGACATGCCCGCACCGTCGTCCATCGTCGGACCGACGGCCATCCCGCACTGGCTGGACGAGCTGGTCGTCGCCTGCACCCGGCGCGACCCGGAGTTGCGCCCGCACGATGCCCCGGATCTGCTCCGGCGCGTGCGGGAGGCGCGGGCCGCGCTGGCGAGCGGTACGTGGGAGGATGGCGAGCTGACCCGGGTGATGAACCCGTTCGCCGGGCATCCCTCCGACACGGCCGGCGCGCCGTCCCTAGCCGCGACCTCGTTGCGGCCGCCCATGCCCCCTCCGCCCGTGTCCGCCGTGGCGGAGACGACGCCGCACCTTGCGTTCGGCCACGATGAGCCGCCGGACGACCCGCCACGCCCGGGCGGCGCCCGATCGGCCACGGGGCCCGTCACGTTCCCGGGATTCCGCCAGGAACAGAAGTACCGGCGTCGCCGCGCCATCGTGCTCACCCTGGTGCTCGCCGTGCTCGCCGCGGCGATCGGCACTGGCACGTGGTGGCTCGTCTCCGGTCGCTACACCGACGTGCCCGACCTGCACGGCATGACGCAGGGCCAGGCGACGACGGCCGTCCGCGATGCGAAGCTGACGATCGAGTTCACGCACGACTACTCCGAGGACGTTCCCGTGGGCCAGGTCATCTCGGCCGTGCCCGGCCCCGGGACGCGGGCCTTGCGCGACAGCGTCGTGAAGGCGGTGTTGTCGCAGGGCCCGCTGCGCTACGGCATGCCGCCGGTCGCGGGGTTGAGCCTCGACGACGCCAAGACCGCCCTAGCCGCCAACCACCTGGTGACCGGCCAAGTGACCCAGGAGTACAGCGACACCGTCAAGGAAGGCACCGTGATCCGGGCGAGCCAGGAGCAGGGTGCGCAGCTCAAGCCGGACACGGCGGTCGACCTGGTCGTGTCCCAGGGGCGCGAGCCGATCACCGTCAGCACCTACGTCGGGTCCGCCGCGGACGACGCGATCACCCGGCTGACCGACGCCGGCCTCAACCCGCAGCGAACGGACGTCTTCTCGCCCGACTACTCGGCCGGGTGTCCTGCCGCGCCCGCGCCCGCGGTCGCGAAAGGCCTGGTCATCAAGCAGGAGCCCGACTCGGGCACCCTCTACAAGGGCGACACCGTCACGCTGACCGTCTCCAAGGGCCCGGCCTCCACCACCGTGCCCGACATCACCTACGGCAGTTCCGTCGACGACGCCAAGAAGGCGCTCGAAAAGGCGGGCCTCGTGCCCCGCATCGTGAACGACACCAGCGGCGTCCTGCTGCTCGGCGTCGTCCACATGACCGATCCGGCACCGGGAACCGACGTGGCGCAGTGCAGCATCGTCACCATCCACGTGGTCTAGTGCCATGGGAGGCGACCGGACGGCCACGGGCACGACGTGGACGGCACGCGTGGAGACGATCGTGGCGCGCATCCCGCCCGGCCGGGTGATGACCTACGGCATGCTGGCGACCGCCGCCGGACGTCCCGGGGCGGCCCGGCACGCGGGCCTGGTGGCGGCCTGTGCGACCTCGCCCGGTCTGCCGTGGCACCGGGTCGTCCGGGCGGGCGGGGCGCTGGCCTGGACGACCGCGGAAGGGGACGCCTGGCAGCGCGACGCCTTGGCGGCCGAGGGCGTCACCTTCACGCCATCGGGGCGCATCGCCGGGTTCGACCGGCGGGCCTGGTGGCCGGACGGCGGTCCACACCTCGACTGAGATTCACCTGACGACCAGGCGTTACGCCGGGCACCACGGGCGGGTGTCCCGCACGTCCGCGAGGCGTGTCGACGTGAGATTGGTCAGGTGGGTCGTGACGAGGGCGCGCCCGCGGTGGTTGACCAGGCCGTCGTGGATAAGGAATCCTTGGGTGGCCCCGACAGCCCGCACGAACTCGACCACCTCCCGGGTGGCGCTCCACGGCGCCTGCGCCGGGACGAGCACCACGTCGATCCCGGACGGTGCCGCGTCGAGCGCATCGCCCGGGTGGAACACGACCGGCTCGCCCGGCGCCGCGAGCACCAAGCCGACGTTGCCGACCCGCGGGATGTCCGGATGGATCAGCGCGTGCGTGCCACCGACCGCCTTGACCTTCAGGTCGCCCACGCGCAGGGTCGCCTCCGCGGCCAGGCGGATCGTCCGCTCCGGTAACGCCACGATGTCGGGGACGGATGGCTCGACCGCAACGATCGCTGCCGGATTGGCATCGAGCAGGGAGCCGACGTGCTCCGGGTCGATGTGATCGGGATGCTGGTGCGTCACCAGCACGGCGTCCAGCCCGGTGAGGCCACGCCAGGCGTCCGTGAAGTTGCCGGGGTCGATGAGCACGCGCGCGGTGCCGGTCTCGACAAGGACGCAGGAGTGTCCAAGGTGGGTGATCCGCATGCGTCCACTATCGCACGGCCGGAACCCCACGACCCCGGGATCTCGTCAGGCCGCGAACACCCTGGCCAACACCTCACCGGCACGGACGCACTCGTCGTAGGTCACATCCAGGTGCGTCACGGCGCGCACGACGTGGGCCCCGAGGCCGGACACGAGCACGCCCCGGGCCGCGGCGGCCTGCACCACGTCGTCGGCGGCCCGCTCCCCCGTGTCGAACACGACGATGTTCGTTTGCGGCGGGTGCGGCACGGCGTCCGGGGCGGCGTCGGCGACGAGACGGGCTATCGCGGCGGCGGCGGCGTGGTCGTCGGCGAGGCGGCCGACGTTGTGGTCGAGGGCCCAGAGCGCGGCCGCGGCGAGCACGCCGGCCTGGCGCCAGCCGGCACCCAGCAGCTTGCGCTGCACGCGGGCCCGCTCGATCGTCTCCTTATCGGAGGCGAGCACGGAGCCGACCGGCGCGCCGAGACCCTTGGCGTAGCACAGGTTCACGGTGTCGAACAGGCGCCCGTATTCGGACAGCGGCACACCGCTTGCGACGTGTGCGTTCCACAGGCGCGCGCCGTCGAGATGACGGTGCAGGCCGGCGCTCGCGCACACGGCGCTGATCGTCCGCAGCGTCTCGATCGGCTGGACGACGCCGCCGGCGAAGTTGTGCGTGTTCTCGATCTCGACGGCCGCCGTCGACACCAGGAAATGGGTCGGCGGGGCAACCAGGCGCGCGATCACGTCCGGGTCGGCGACGCCCGTCCCGCCGCTGCTCCACGTCCGGACCGTGACGCCGTGCAGCGCGGCGTGCGCGCCCGACTCGGCGCGGACGATGTGGGCCTGTTCGTCGCAGAGCACCTCCGAGCCGCGCGGCACGCCCGCCCAGACGCCGAGCAGGTTGCCCAGGGTGCCGCTCGGCACGAACAGGCCCGCCTCGTGGCCCAGCAGCTCCGCGGTGCGGGCCTCAAGCGCGTTGACGGTGGGGTCCTCGCCGTAGACGTCGTCGCCGACCTCGGCGGCGGCCATCGCGGCACGCATGCCGGGCGAGGGCCTGGTGATGGTGTCGGAGCGTAGATCGATCACGGCCCCCAGTCTGGCACGACCCTGCTCAGTGATCCCACTCCTCGGCCTCGGTGGGCGCCGCGCGCCGAGCGGCGATCGGCGAGAGCCGCTCCGCGACGAGGAAGGCCAGTTCGAGGGCCTGGTTGCGGGACAGGCGGGGGTCGCACAGGCTCTCGTAGTGGCTCGCCAGGTCGTCCTCGCCGATGTCGAAGGACCCGCCGACGCACTCCGTGACGTCGTCCCCGGTCAACTCCACGTGCACGCCGCCGGGCCAAGTCCCCAGCGCCTCGTGCACATCGAAGAAGCCGTCCAGCTCCCCCATGACATCGGCGTAGCGCCGCGTCTTGAAGCCCGTCGCCGTGCTGACCGTATTGCCGTGCATCGGGTCGCACACCCACGCGACACGGCGCCCGGTCGCCTCAATGGCCTCGACCAGCGGGGGCAGCAGGTCGCGCACCTTCGCCGCCCCGAGCCGCGTGATCAGCGTGAGACGCCCGGGCTCCTGATCGGGATCAAGCCGTTCGGCGAGCGCGACCGCGTCCGCCGGTGATGTGGACGGCCCGAGCTTCACCCCGAGCGGGTTGCGGACGTGGCGCAGCAACTCGACGTGCGCCCCGTCCAGTTGGCGCGTCCGCTCGCCGATCCACACGAGGTGCCCGGACGTGTCGTACGGCTGCCCCGAGCGGTAGTCGATGCGGGTCATCGAGTGCTCGTAGGCGAGCAGCAGCGCCTCGTGCGTCGCGTAGAACCCGCCGACGCGCAGGGACGACTCGCGCAGCCCGCACGCCTCCATGAAGCCGATCGCACGCTGGATCTCGGCCGCCAGCGCCTCGAAGCGCTCCGACACGTGCTCGTCCCGGACGAAATGGGCGTTCCACGAGTGCGACTGGCGCACGTCGCCGAACCCACCGGCCATGAACGCACGCGCCAGGTTCAGCGTGGACGCCGACGCGTTGTACATCCGCACCAGACGCTCCGGATCGGGCGTGCGGGCCTCCTTCGTGAAGTCGAACCCGTTCACGGCGTCCCCGCGATAGGCGGGCAGGGTGACGCCCTCCCGGGTCTCGGTGTCGTTGCTGCGCGGCTTGGCGTACTGGCCGGCGATGCGCCCGAGCGTCACGACGGGAGTCTGGCCGGCGTAGCCGAGCACGACCGCCATCGACAGCAACACCCGCATCCGGGCCTTGATCGAGTTGGCCGTGACCCCGTCGAACGTCTCGGCGCAATCGCCGCCCTGCAGGATGAACGCCCTTCCGGCGCCCACCTCGGCGAGGTCGGCCCGCAGGTCGTCGCACTCGCCGGCAAACACCAGCGGCGGGAGGGCGCGCAGCCGCGCCACGACGGCGGCCTCGGCGGCTGGGTCGGGGTACGTCGGCTGCTGGTGCTGTGGGAGGGCGCGCAGCGCCTCCAGAGGGGGCACGCCCGGGCTGATCGCTTCGTCCATGGCGCCACCCTAGACCACTGGACGGCGTGCGGGAGCGCGCCGTCCGCGAACTCGCCCGCCCAGGCCGACCCAGGCCACACCCACGGGAACCCCCGGTGTTAGGCTTCGAAACCACGAACACGGCAACCCGGTGCCGGTTTGTGGTGTGCCCGTCGACACGACCGGACGCGGTCGTGACTCCCCACAAGAAAGGAACCTCGGCATGAGCTCCACCACTATTCTCCAGTCCGTCCTCGTCGACCTCCTCGACCTCGGCTGGCTCGGCAAGCAGGCCCACTGGAACGTGTACGGCCCCCGGTTCAAGTCCGTCCATGTCGAACTCGACACCATGGTCGAGGAGCTGATCGTGTGGCAGGACGAGGTCGCCGAGCGCATCGCAGCCCTCGGCGGCAACCCGGACGGCCGGGCGGCGACCGTGGCGGCCTCCAGCGCCGTCGCCCCGCTCGATGGCGGCTTCCTGCGGGACGAGGACGTGCTCACCGCGTTCGCCGCCCGTCTCGCGGCCTGCTCGAAGACCTTGTCCGGGCACCTGTCCGGACTGGACGACGACTTGGCCAGCCAGGACATCCTCATCGGCATCATCGCGGGGCTCGACAAGCAGGCCTGGTTCTTCCGCGCCCAGACCGCGTAGTCACGCGGGGTTGGGGAGCTTCGCACCGATAGACTCGCTCGGGTGAACCTGCATGTCGCCCGCCGCGCCTACTGGGGCGTCATGGCCGTGTTCTACGGCAGCGGCCTGACGATGGCGGCGCTGGCGTCGCGGCTGTGGGTCGTGCGGGCGCACCTGGACGCGACGCCCGCCCGCATGGGCGTGCTGCTGCTGTTCACGTCGCTCGGGTCGATGTGCGTCATGCCGTTCATCGGCGCGCTCGTCGCGCGGCGGGGCACCGCGGTCGTGATCCGCGTCACCGTCGCGGTCGGCCTCGTGGGCCTGGCGCTCGCCACGTGGTTCATCACGCACGGCGCGCAGGCGCCGACCGCCGTCGGCCTGTTCCTCATCGGCGCCGGCATCGGGTCGTGCGACGTGGCGATGAACCTCGCCGGGACGGACGTCGAGCACGCCCTCGGCCGGGCCGTCATGCCGCAGTTCCACGCCGGATTCTCGCTCGGCACCGTCACAGCCTCCCTGATCGGGGTCGCGTGCTCACGACTCGGCCTCGCCCTCGCGGACAACATCGCCCTCACGATCGTGGCCACGGCGGCGCTGACGCTGTGGGGCGCGGTCCGGCTCCTCCCCCACCTGCGCGCCGCCGACGGCGGGACATCCCACCCCGGCCGGCGGGCCTCGGCCTGGTCCGCCTGGCGGGAGTCGCGGACGATCCTCATCGGGTTCGTCGTGCTCGGCGCGGGGCTGGCCGAGGGCAGCGCGAACGATTGGCTGATCCTCGGCATCGGCGAGGACTTCGCAGTGAGCGAGTCGGTCGGCATCCTCGGCCTGGCCTGCTTCCTCGTGGCGATGACCAC
This sequence comes from Actinomycetes bacterium, assembly GCA_009785885.1. Lineage (GTDB taxonomy): Bacteria > Actinomycetota > Actinomycetes > Propionibacteriales > Propionibacteriaceae > WRGV01. The sequence goes on along the minus strand of WQUE01000065.1, from coordinate 3,764 downwards.
CATGCGCGCCCTCGGCACCCGGCTGATCGACGCCCGGGGACGCCCGTTCACCCAGGTCGTCTGCGCGACGTGCTCCCTTGTGGGACTCGCGATGTACGCGCTCGGCCCGGCGATCCCGTTCGTCCTGGCGGGCGCCCTCATCTGGGGTTTCGGGGCGGCGATGGGGTTCCCGATGGGCATGAGCGCCGCCGCGGACGATCCGGCGCGCGCGGCCGTCCGCACGTCCGTCGTGTCCACGATCGGCTACGCCGCGTTCCTCGCCGGCCCGCCGCTGCTCGGCCTGCTGGCCAACCACGTCGGGTACCGGCACGCGCTGCTCGTCGTGCTCGTGCCCGTCGCGCTCAGCCTCGCGCTCGCGCCGGTGCTGCGCCCGCCCGCACGCACCGGCGCCTCAGTGGCCGCCTGAGGACGCCTCGGCGTCGCTGGCCTGCGCGTGGAGGCGCTGCAGGGCTGCGACCGCGGTCTCGTGATCGTTCGTCGTCCAGAACTCCGGCAGGCACGCCCGCAGGAACGCCCCGTAGCGCGCCGTGGCGAGGCGCGGATCCAGGATCGCGACGACGCCCCGGTCGTCGAGGCGGCGGATCAGCCGGCCGGCACCCTGGGCGAGCAGCAGCCCGGCGTGCGTCGCCGCGACCTGCATGAAGCCATTGCCTCCCGCGCGGGCGACGGCCTGCTGCCGGGCCTGCATCAGCGGGTCGTCGGGCCGTGGGAACGGGATCTTGTCGATGATCACGAGCTGACACGTCGTGCCGGGCAGGTCGACGCCCTGCCACAGCGAGATCGTGCCGAACAGGCACGTGGCGGGCTCATCCTGGAACTGGCGCGTCAGGTCGGGCAGGTTGGCCTCGCCCTGGCACAGCACCGTCACCCCTGGGACCTCCAGTCGCACGTGCAGGGCCGCTGCCTCGGCGGCCCGCTGCGAGGCGAACAGCCCCAGCGTGCGCCCGCCCGCCGCCCACACCAGCTCGGCCACCTCCGCCAGCACGGCCGGCCCGATGCCGTCGCGGGACGGCGGCGGCAGCTGACGCGCGATGTAGCAGATGCCCTGCGCCCGGTAGTCGAACGGCGACCCGACGTCCAGCCCGCGCCACGCCAGTGCCAGGGGAAGCTCCTCCAGATCATCGCCGGCCGCCTCCCGGGACGCGCCCGGGACTGCCTCGGCGTGGGCATCATCGCTTGTCGTCACCTCGATGCCCCCTGTGACCCCGGGTACGGCCTCGTCAGGCAGTTCCTCGGACGGCCGGAACCCGACCGAGCCCGCGAGCGGGCCGAAACCGCCGCCGAGCTTCAGGGTCGCCGACGTCAGGATGCCGGTGCACTGTCCGAAGACCCGCTCCCGCATCAGCTCGGTGACCGACAGCGGGGCGACGACCAACTGGCGTCCGAAGCGCTCCCGTTCGCTGATCCACACGACATCGGTCTCGCTCAGGACGGCCAGCCGGGTCGCGACGTCGAAGATCTCCTGGACCGCGCCCTCGGCCTGCGTGCGATCGAGGTCACCGGAGCCCCCGGCATCCAGCCCGCTGGCGGCGCGGCGTGCGACCCCGGCCAGCACCGAGCACGCCTCGATCACCGGCGAGGCCGGATCCTCGCACCGGCCGGCCTCCACGGCGTCCAGCGCCGCGCCCAGGGACGCGGCGGCCTTCGTGAACTCCTCGACCAGGTCGTCGTCCAGCCAGGGCGCCGCCCGCTTGGCGACGCGCTCGGCCAACTGCGGACTCAACTCCTGTGTGGCGGAGCTCGTGACCCGGGCCACGAGCTCGTGCGCCTCGTCGATCACGGCGGCGGCGTGGTCGGGCAGGACGCTCAAGCCGTGTGCCGCGTCCACGGCCAGCAGCGCGTGGTTGGTGACGACCAGCTCCGCCCGCCGCCCTCGCGCCCGCGATTCCTCCACGAAACACGCCTCGCCGTAGGGGCAGGTCGCGGCACCGACGCACTCGCGGGTCGGCACGGACACCTGGGCCCAGGCGCGAGCCGAGTGGGGTGGCGCGTCGTCGCGGTCCGCGAGTCCGTGCGTGCGCACCTGGTCATCGACCCACTCGCGCAGCGCCACCACCTCGGCGCCGACCACCGACTCCGCGTCCGCGCCCGACACCCGCGCGGCGGTCGTCGCTTCCGCCCCGCCGAACAGCGTGTCCTGGTCGAGGCCGACCCGGTCGCGCACCCGCAGCAGGCATGCGTAGTTGGACCGGCCCTTCACGACCGCCACACCCGGCCGGTGTCCCGTGACGCGCTCCATCGCGTCGAGCGCCGCCGGGATGTCCTTCGTGGCCAACTGGTGCTGCAGCGCCAACGTCGCCGTCGCGACCACGGCCCGGTTGCCGCTCCCCTGCGCCCACACCAGCAGCGGCACGAGATACCCCAGCGACTTGCCCGTGCCCGTGCCCGCCTGCACGAGCAGGTGGGTACCCTCGTGCAGCGCCCGGGCGACCGCGTCGGCCATGGCCTGCTGGCCCGGGCGGGGCTCGCCGCCGATCGCGGCGACGGCGTCCGCCAGGACGCGCTGGTGCAGGCTCTGAGTCACCGCACCACCTTAGCCGCCGGCTCCGACACGGCGCGGACGGTTTCCCGCGGGAGTGTGCGTCACGGCACCGGGTTCGCGTCGAGGACGCGCAGCACGTTCTGGCTGGTCAGCTTCGCCAGGTCGGCCCCGGACCAGCCGCGCTCGGCGAGCGCCGCGAGCAGGCGCGGATACCCCGACACGTCCTCCAGGCCCTCCGGTTGCCGGAACACGCCGTCGTAGTCGCCGCCCAGGCCGACGTGGTCGATGCCCGCGACCTCACGCAGGTGCTCGACGTGGGCCACGACATCGGCGATGCCGACGTGCGGTGCCGGGTTGTCCGCCGCCCAGGCGGCGAACGCCGTCGGCCCGCCCGGCTCCGGCCGCGTTCGGGCCATCGTCTGCTCCAGCGCCTCCCCCGCGCGCGGGGCCTCCGGCCACGGTTCGCCGCCGCCCAGCGGGCCGGACCCGGGGGCGACCGCCTCTCGTCCGGCGTCCTGCCAGCGCCAGTACGCTTCCGAGACGAACCCGGGGACGAACGTCGCCTGCACCACCCCGCCGTTCGCGCCCAGCCGCTCCAGCACGTCGTCGGGCACGTTGCGCGGGTGCGGCGTGACCGCGAACGCGGACGAGTGGCTGAACAGCACCGGGCGGCGTGCCACGTCGACCGCGTCCCGCATCGTCGTCGCCGCGACGTGCGACAGGTCGACGATCACGCCCAGGGACTCCATCAGGGCCACGACCGCGCGTCCCTCGTCGGTCAGCCCGCCCGCGGCCGGCTCGTCGGTCGCCGAGTCGGCCCACGGCACGTTCTCGGAGTGCGTCAGCGTCATGTAGCGCACGCCGAGGCGGGCCAGCATGCGCAGCACCGCCGGGGCGCGACCCATCGAATGACCGCCCTCCACGCCGATCAGCGACGCGATCCGGCCGTCGCGCCAGGCGCGGCGTACGTCGTCGCCCGTCCGGGCGAACGCGAGCACGTCCGGGTAGGCCGCGACGAGCCGGTGCACCGCGTCGATCTGCTCCAGCGTCCCCTGGACCGCCGCGCCGGCGGACAGCTCCGTCGGCGCCCACACGGACCAGAACTGCGCCCCGACCCCGCCCCGGCGCAGCCGCACCAGGTCCGTGTGGAACTCCGGACGGAGGCGGTCCAGACCGTCCACGGAATAGCCGGCCTTCGCCCGCAGGGCATGCGGCAGGTCGTTGTGGCCGTCGAACACGGGCCAGGTGGTGAGCACCTGGGTGACAAGGTCATTCGGGCTGG
>WQUE01000064.1 GCA_009785885.1 Actinomycetes bacterium | reverse complement strand
GACCACAGCTTGATCCACTCGGCCCTGACGACGTTGGGGAAGGTCACGTGCCCCCACGAGAAGCCGCGGGCGCGGGACGGGCCGGGCGTCTCGTCCACCACGACCGGCGCCGGCGCCTCGGCCACCGCCGGCGCGGCCATGCCGGGCGCACCCTCGGGGGCCACGCCCGCCTCGCGGTAGGCCGCGGGAGGCTCGACCGCGATCGGGACCGTCGGCAAGCCGGACTCGGCCTCCGCCGGCAGCTCGGGCAGGACGGCCGGTGCGGCCACCGGCTCCGGGTACGCCGGCGCCCCGGGGATGGCCGGCTCCTGGGACTCCGGGACCTCCGACATGACGCCCTCGGGAGTCGCCGGTTCTGGGTTGGCGAACTCCGGGCCGCCGAGGTCGGCGTCCACGGCCCCGAGGATCGCCGCGACGGTCCCCGGGGGCAACGCGTCGATCGGCTCGGGGACGCCCGGGGTGGGCGTAGGCGGCGCGAACGACGCGAGGGGCACGACGGGGGCCGGCGCGTACGCGGCCGGCGGGGCGAACTCGACGGCCGGCGCGGGCGTCGCCGCGACATCTGCGGGCACGGCGGCCATGGGCTGCGTGATGGCGTCGGCGGGCGCCATCACGGGTGCCACCGCGGCCGGCTCCTCGGGCGCGGCATCCTCGGGGGGCGTGACCGCCGGGGTGGGTGCGGACCAGTCGATCTGCGGCATGATCCGGGCGAGACGGCGCCACTCCTCCTCGGCGAGCCGCTCCGCGCTGCCCGACAGCATGTCGGCGATCGCGGCCAGTTCCTGGCCGCTCGGGATCGGGCTCCTGGCCGGGCGCGCCGGTGCCGGTTGGACCGGCCAAACGGGCGCGGATGCCACGGGGCCGGCCGGCGTCTGGACGGCCGGCGTCTGGACGGCCGGCGGCGGCGCCGACATCGGCGCGAGCGGCGTCGGCGTGCTGGGGATGGACGGCACGGGCGGCGGCAGGGACGGCGGGGTCGTCAGCGAGGCCCGCAGGCGCACCGTGCCCGGGTCGGCCAGGCCCGGCGGCACCGGCACGAACCGCATCCCCCTTCCGACCATCTGGACGCGCCAGCGCCAACCCTCCGGCAGGTGCGCCAGTCCGGCGGTGCTGCCCGTGAACTCCGGCTCGGCGTCCGGCAGGCCCGCGCCCGTGCCGTACCCGCCCGTGGGAATCGGCTCGTTCCACCCCTGCGTCGTGCTCACCGGACGCCCTCCGGATACTCCGGGAAGTCGCCGGCCCGCTCGCCCGCCTGGGGGGCGGGCAGGCCGCTCACGTCGACCGGATCGGCGGCCCCACCAGGTTCCCCATGGATGCCCTGCGCATCCATGTGGCCGGTGTACTCGACCTCGTCCGCCGTCAGCTTCATGTACGCCTCCTCCAGCGACACCTGGAGCGGCGTCAACTCGTGCAGGACGATCCCGCGCTCCGCGGCGATCTCCCCGATGTCCTCCGCGGCGCAGCCGCGGGCCTCGAACAGTCCGGGCCCGAGCGCCCTCAACTGGACCGTCGGCCCGGCGATCGCGTCCGCCAGTTCCGCCGCCTGCGGCGAGCGGATGCGTGTGGCCACCTCCGAGGACTCCGCGATGAACTCACTCATCGGCTTCTCCACCAGCAGCCGCCCGCGTCCCAGCACGACCAGGTGGTCGGCGACGAGCGCCACCTCGCTCATCAGGTGGCTCGACAGGAACACGGTCCGGCCGCGGCCCGCCTCGTGCCGCACGAGATTGCGCACCCACAGGACACCCTCCGGGTCGAGTCCGTTGACCGGCTCGTCGAGGATCAGCGTCAACGGATCGGCCAGCAACGCCACGGCGAGCCCGAGCCGCTGTCCCATGCCGAGCGAGAAACCGCCCGCCTTGCGACGGGCGACGGCGGTCAGTCCGGTCAGCTCCAGCACCTCGTCGGCCCGCCGGGCGGGCAGGCCCTGGGAGGCCGCCATGATGCGCAGATGATCGCGGGCACTGCGGGCCGAATGGATCGCCCGGGCCTCCAGCAGCGCGCCCACCTGGTGCAGGGGATCGCGGTGAGCCGCGTACGGCTTGCCGTTGACGAGCGCATATCCCGATGTCGGGTGGTCCAGGCCCAGCACGAGACGCATCGTCGTCGACTTGCCCGCCCCGTTCGGCCCGAGAAACCCGGTGACCTGGCCCGGTCGGACCGTGATCGTCAGGTGATCGACGGCCAGCTTCTTTCCGTAGCGCTTCGTCAACTCGTGGGTTTCGATCATGAAGTCCTCGTGGATCGCATCGGGTGCCGGTTGGGAGGTGCCCACCACACTAGACGACGACGCGGATGGGCACCAGCCTGCGTTGCCGCGTCGGACAAGGCCCCGGCCGGCATCAACGGTCGGGGTCGCGGTCGGGACCCGGCCGCAGCGATTCCCAGATCTCCTTGCAGGTGGGGCACACCGGGTACCGCTCGGGATTGTGGGTCGGAACCCAGATCTTGCCGCACAGCGCCACCACGGGTGTCCCCATGACCAGCGCTTCCGTCAACCTGGCGCGAGGCACGTAATGGCTGAAACGGTCCGCGTCGCCTTCCTCGGAGAGCGTCTCGGTACGTTCGCGGACGAGGGTGTCCGCCGCCCGTGATGGCTGGCTCATGCGCGTCAGTGTACCCCGCCGGGTCGGCCCCGCCGGCGGCCGCGGCGGCCACGTCTGCGGCACCGATGCCCCGCCGACACGTCGCGGGGTGCCGTAAACTGGTCGGATGAGCGAAAACGAAGGGGCGGCCAGCCCGTGGTCGCGTGAGGCCGCCGTGGGGTCCCCCGGGACCGATCCGGCCCCGGCCGCCGCGACGGTCCAGGCCGGCGCCGCGACACCGGCGGCCGGCTGGTATCCCGATCCGGCGGATGCCGTCCGGCAGCGCTATTGGGACGGCACGCACTGGACCGTCGAGACGCGTACCGGCTCGCCCACCCCTCTCGGACCGCGGCCCACGCCGGGCTTCGGCGCCGCTCCCGCCGGGGCCGACCCCTACGCCGGAGCCGTGGCCGCCACACCGGCTCCCGCGGTCACCCCCGTACCTCCGCCGCCGCTCGCACCGGCCGCTCCCGTCGCACCCGCCTGGGGCGCCACCCCGGGCCTGCCCCCCGCTCCCCCCGTGGCCGCCTCCCCCGCACCCATGCCGGTCTACCCCGCCAATCCGGCCTATCCCGGCGTCCCGAACCCGTACTTCGGCAACGCCGCCCCGCTCGCCTACGCCCCGCCGCGCTTCGTCGGGCCACAGACCGCCGACGGCGTCCCGCTGTCGGGCTGGTGGTGGCGCGTGCTGGCGATGTTCCTCGACAGCATCTTCGTCGGTCTGGTCGCCGGCAGCGTCCTGGTCATGACGGTGTTCAGCGACCTCTCGGCGCTCGCCGGCCCGGCTCTGAGAGCCATGCTGGCCGATCCTTCGGGCTACGCCACCTCGCCCGGCTACCTCGCCTTCGAACCCCGGATGATGCAGTACAGCCTCGCGCTCAGCGCCGCCCAGGCGGTCTACGCGATCGTCCTGCTGGCCTGGCGCGGCGCCACGTTCGGCCAGACGATCTGCCAGATCCGGGTCGTGCCCGTCGACCAGGGCCGTCACGGCGGCGGGCTGCCGATCGGCCAGGTGCTGATCCGGGGCGTCGCCTTCATGCTGCTGTACGACCTGAACACGATCGTGAGCGTCATCGCCCCCGACGCCGCCACCTCGTTCGGGTGGCTGTTGACGTTGGCCGGCCTGCTCTGCGTCCTGTGGGCCCTGTGGAGCCCGAAGAAGCAGTGCTGGCACGACATGATCGCCCGCACCCAGGTGGTCCGCCCAGCCGGATAGGCGTTGCCCCGCCATGGTCTAGGCTGGCGCCACGACCGACGCCACGGAAGAAAGCTGACGCGCCATGGCCTTGTCCGATCCCGCCCTGCAAGAACTGGCCGACCTGTGCGGCCTGTCAACCGAATACTGGGACTGGCACGGCGTGCTGACGCCTGTCGCCCCCGAGACGGTGATCGCCGTCCTCGGCGCGATGGAGGTCGACGCCCGAACCCCCGACGCCATCCAGGCCTCGATCCGGGCGCAGCGGGAACGCCCGTGGCGGCGCACGCTGCCGCCCGCGACGGTTGTGCGCGCCGGGCATGCCGGTCTCGTGAACGTTCACGTCGGCGCCGGACAGGCCACACGTCTCACCATCCAACTGGAGGACGGCGGCACCCGGACGGCGACGCAGGTGGACAACTGGGAACGCGACCGGCAGATCGACGGGGCCCTCGTCGGCGAGGCGACCTTCCAGCTGCCCGACGACCTCCCGTCCGGATACCACCGGCTGGTCTGCACCGCGGGCGACAGGACCGACGAGGCGGCGCTGCTCGTCACGCCCGACTGGCTGGGCCTGCCCGCCCACCTGGGCCGCCGACGCGTGTGGGGCTACCAGGTGCAGCTGTACTCGGTGCGGTCGTCCGGCTCGTGGGGCGTCGGCGACCTGGCCGACCTGACCGACCTCGCGACGTGGTCGGCCACACAGCAGCAGGCCGACTACGTCCTCGTGAACCCGCTCCACGCGGCGTCGCCGATCCCGCCGATGGAGCCGTCCCCGTACCTGCCGAGTTCGCGGCGCTTCGTGAACCCGCTCTACATCCGTCCCGAAGCCATCCCCGAGTTCGCCCGGCTGGGCGATGCCGGCCGGATGCGCGTCGCGCAACTCCGGGAGAACCTCGCGACGCACCTCGCCGGCACCGACCGCATCGACCGTGACGCCGCCTGGGCGGCCAAGCGGACGGCGCTGCGCCTCGTGTTCGACACCGGCCTGCCGGCGGGCCGCCAGATGGCATTCGACGCGTACCGGCGCGCCCAGGGCCGCGGCCTGCGCGACTTCGCGGCCTGGACGGTGCTGTGCGGGGCGTTCGGCGGCGACTGGCGCGACTGGGACGAACGCTACCAGCGTCCCACCTCGCCGGAGGTGGACGCGTTCGTCGACACCCACCGTGACGACGTGCGTTTCGTCGAATGGCAGCAGTGGATCGCCCAGGACCAGCTGTCGGCCGCGCAACGTGCCGCTCAGGACGCCGGCATGCGGGTCGGCGTCGTCACCGACCTGGCGGTCGGCGTGAAGCAGGACTCCGCCGACCGCTGGATGCTCGCCGACGTCTACGCGCACGGCGTATTCGTCGGCGTGCCGCCCGACGCGTACAACCAGCTCGGCCAGGACTGGACGCAGCCGCCGTGGCGTCCCGACCGGCTGGCCGACCTCGGGTACGTGCCGTTCCGCGACATGGTCCGTGCGGCGCTGTCGCACGCCGGGGGCCTGCGCATCGACCACATCCTCGGCATGTTCCGTCTGTGGTGGGTGCCGGCCGGGAACACCCCCGACAAGGGCTGCTATGTCCGCTACGACCACGAGGCGCTCATCGGCATCATCGCGCTGGAGGCGCAGCGGGCGGGGGCGCTCGTCGTCGGCGAGGACCTCGGCACCGTGGAGCCGTGGGTCCGCGACTACCTCGCCGGGCGTGGCATCCTCGGCACGTCAGTGCTGTGGTTCGAGTGCTTCCCGGACGGGAGCGTGAAACGCCCCGCGCAGTGGCGGGAGTGGTGCATGGCCTCGGTCACGACCCACGACCTGCCGCCGAGCGCCGGCTACCTGGCTCTCGACCACGTGAGGCTGCGCCACGACCTGGGGCTGCTGACCGTGCCCCTGGACGCCGAGCTGGAACGGGCGCACGCCGCCCAGGCGGACTGGCTCGCGTGGCTGGACGAGACCGGCACCATACGTCCCGACCTGGACGGTCAGGTGCTCGATCCGGTGGAGGCGCAGGTGCTGGCGTTGCACCGGGCCCTGCTCGGCGCGCCCAGCCGGGTGCTGAACGTCGCCCTGGTCGATGCCGTCGGGGAGCGCCGCATCCAGAACCAGCCCGGCACGATCGACGAGTACCCGAACTGGCGCGTGCCGTTGGGCGGGGTGGACGGAACGCCGCTGCTGCTGGACGACATCATGACGACGGAGCGCCCCATGCGGCTGGCCGCGGTGATGAACGGCTGGACGCACGTGCCCGAGCCGTGGCGTCCGGCCTTGTGATCCGTTTGCCGGACGCGTGGCGCTGGGTCCGGCATACCCCCAGGTGCTAGGGTGTTCGCTGAACCTGAGTTTTTGTCCGGTTCGCCCTTCTACAACGGATCGTCGGGCACGTACCTGCCCGTGGAAAGGATGGGGTGGCATTATGGCCACTGTTTCGTTCAAGGAAGCCACGCGCATTTATCCGGGTACGGATCACCCGGCCGTGGACAAACTGGATCTCGAAATCGAGGACGGCGAGTTCATGGTTCTGGTCGGTCCGTCCGGCTGCGGCAAGTCCACCAGCCTGCGCATGCTCGCCGGCCTGGAGGAGATCAACTACGGCGCCGTCTGGATCGGCCAGCGCGACGTCACCGACCTGCCGCCGAAGGACCGCGACATCGCGATGGTCTTCCAGAATTACGCGCTGTACCCCCACATGACCGTGGCGGACAACATGGGCTTCGCCCTGAAGATGCAGGGCATCAACAAGGACGAACGCAACCAGCGGGTGCTGGAGGCCGCGAAGCTGCTCGGCCTGGAGGACCTGCTCGCCCGCAAGCCGAAGGCTCTGTCCGGTGGCCAGCGCCAGCGCGTCGCCATGGGCCGCGCCATCGTCCGCAACCCGCAGGTGTTCCTGATGGACGAGCCCCTGAGCAACCTGGATGCGAAGCTGCGCGTCCAGACGCGTACCCAGATTGCCGCCCTGCAGCAGCGGCTGGGCGTCACCACCGTGTACGTCACCCACGACCAGGTCGAGGCCATGACGATGGGCCACCGCGTCGCCGTGCTGAAGGACGGCCTGCTGCAGCAGGTCGACAGCCCGCTGGCGCTGTACGACAGCCCGAAGAACCTGTTCGTCGCCGGGTTCATCGGCTCCCCGGCCATGAACCTGATCGAGGCGAAGATCGTGGACGGCGGCGTCGCACTGTCCGACCACGTGCTCGCGATCCCGCGTGACATCCTGGCGAAGGCCACGGGCGCGACGGTGACCATCGGCGTGCGTCCCGAGGCGTTCGACGTGTCGCCGACCGGCGAGGGCATCCCGTTCGACGTGGCCGCGGTCGAGGAGACCGGCGCGGACGCGTTCCTGTACGGCACGATGGCCGGCACGGGCGTGGGCGGCGCCGAGCCGCAGCAGATGGTCGCGCGCGTCGCCAGCCGGGCAGCCCAGCGCGGCACGCAGGTGCGCCTGTCCGTGCCTGTGGAGAAGGTGCACGTGTTCGACACGGGGACGTCCCTGCGTCTCAACTGAT
>WQUE01000063.1 GCA_009785885.1 Actinomycetes bacterium | reverse complement strand
GGGTTGTCCCGTCGGCCTGCGTGATGGCGCAGTCGGTCATGACAAGAGCGGCCGACGTGAGCCCCGCAATGTCGACGGTGCCAACGTTGGTCAGGGTGGCCGTCCATGTGGCGTTGCCGCCGGAAATGAACGTCGGCGCATCAGCTGCCATCACGGCGTGGACGAAGGGGCCGTCGTCGGCGTGAGCTTGGGGTGCGAGGGCGCCGAAGCCGATGAGGAGACCGGCGGCCAGGACTGCGGGGATGAAGCGTGGACGGGACATGGCAACCTCCGTTGGTCTTGCTGCAGGTCACGCGGAGCGGCACAGGGTCAGCTGGCGTGGTGCGCTGGACTCTACCAGGAAGTTCCACGCGCGGCGATTCACCGCCTGACAGCGGACGACACCGCGCCGCTCGGTCCGAGCCGGGTTTCGCGCCACCTGATCGCTCCCACACCCCGCACCCGCCGTGGGAGAATGGCCCCATGATCATCGGCACGGGCGTGGACGTGTGCGCGGTGGCCCGGCTGGAGGCGGCGTTGGGACGGCATCCGGGCCTGGCGGACCGGCTGTTCACCCGGGCGGAGCAGACCCTCGCCGACGGCTCCCCCCGGGGGTTCAACTCCCTGGCCGGCCGGTTCGCCGCCAAGGAGGCGCTGGCGAAGGCCCTGGCCACGCCCGAGACTCTCGCCTGGACGGACGCCGAGGTGACGACGGGCCCGTCCGGCGCGCCGGTGTTCGTCCTGCGGGGCGGGGTGGCGGCCCACGCCGAGGCCGCGGGCGTGCGCGGGATTCATCTGTCCATCAGCCACGACGGCGGGTTGGCCGTCGCGTTCGTCGTCTGTGAGGGGTGAACGGTGTTCGAGGCGTACGAGGTGGCGGCCATCCGGGCCGGGGAGGATGCGGCGATCGCCGTCGTCGGCGAGGACGCCCTGATGCAGCGGGCGGCCGCCGGCCTGGCCCAGGTCGTCGCCGACGAGCTGGAAACCCGCCGCCCGGGTGGCGTCGCGGGCGCCCGGATCGTGCTGCTGATCGGCCCGGGCAACAACGGCGGGGACGCCCTGTTCGCGGGCGCCGAGCTGTCGCGCCGGGGTGCGCACGTGTCCGCCTGGCGGGCGACCGGCGTCGCGCACGAGGCCGGCTGGGCGGCGTTGATGGCGACCGGGGCGACATCGATCGAGGGTCGCGCGCCCGGTGCCACCGCGGCGACGCGTGCGGCCGACGCCGTCGTGGACGGCCTGCTCGGCATCGGTGGACGTCCCGGCCTGCGCGCGGACATGGCCGAGTACGCGCGCCTCACCGGCCCCAAGCCGCCCACGCTCACGGTCGCCGTCGACACCCCGAGCGGCGTGGCCGTCGATCCGCCGTTCGCCCCGCTGACGGGGGACGACGCCGTGCCCCACCTCGCCGCCGATGTCACCGTGACGTTCGGCGGACGCAAGCTGTGCCACGTGCTCGCCCCCGGCCGCGACGCCTGCGGCCGCGTGGTGGCCGTCGACATCGGCCTTCCCCCGCTGACCCCCGCGCTCGCCTGCTGGGAGCCCGCCGATGTCGCCGCCCGCTGGCCCGTCCCCACCAGTGGGGACGACAAGTACGCCCGTGGCGTCGTCGGCTTGGACGTCGGCTCGCCCCGCTATCCGGGCGCGGCCGTCCTCGCGACGCTCGGCGCCCTGTACTCGGGGGCGGGGTTCGTCCGCTACGCCGGCGAGCCCTCCGTCAAGGAATCTTTGCTTGCCGGGACCCCATCCGTGACCTTCGGGACGGGACGGGTCCAGGCCTGGGTGCTCGGCTGCGGTTGGGACGACGCGGACCCCGCCACGCCCGAGCGTCTCGCCGCGCGCCTGGCCGACGGGGTGCCGTGCGTCATCGACGCGACCGCCCTGGAGTTCCTGCCGGACCATCTTCCCGAGGGCTGCCTGCTCACCCCGCACGCCGGCGAACTCGCCCGCCTCTTGGGCCGCGACCGCGTCCCCGGCCGCGACCGCGTCCCCGGCCGCGACCGCGTCCCCGGACGCGACCGCGCCGACATCACCGCCGACCCCCTGGCCGCCGCCCACGAGGCCGCCGACCGGTTCGGCGCGACGGTGCTCCTCAAGGGGGCGACGCAGGTGGTCGCCGCGCCGGGCGATCCGGTGGCACGCCTGGCCGTGCCCGGTCCGGCGTGGACGGCCCAGGCCGGCTCCGGCGACGTGCTCGCCGGTGTATGCGGCACGCTGATGGCCGCGGGACTCCCGGCGCCCGACGCCGCCGTGATGGCCGCGAGCCTCCAGGCCCTCGCCGCGGCGCGCCATCCCGGCCCGTACCCGCCCGACGTCCTCGCCACCCGCCTGCCCCGCCTCATCGCCCGGCTCGTGGCGGCGTAGCCCCGTCGCGACGGCGTCCCCACCCGACAGCGGCACCATGCCAACCACCCCTTGCCATTGTGGGAACCGGCACCGCGCGGGCCGTCCTCACCTCACGGTCAGGCTGCCCGCGGCGACATGGACCCTCAGGTTCAGCGTCGGGCCGCCCTGTAGGGGGGTGATGGTGTAGGTGCCGGCCTTGCTGATGCCGTCGACCGTGCGGGCGTCCTTGCCGTCCTGGGGCAGCGAGAGGCTGCCCGCGGCGACATCGTAGGTGAGGACGACGTTGCCCTTCCCCGGGAGCCGGAGCGTGGCGCTGCCGGCGGTCACACTGATGTCCATCGTCGCGTCGGTGTCCACCGTGACCCGCGACAGATCGAGCACGGCCGAGCCGGCTGTGACCGTGACGGCCGGGGGCAGCTCGGACGCGTTGCCCTGGTAGACGTTGGTGCTGTCCTTGTCGTGCTGCCCGGCACCGGGCACGACGGGCGCCCAGTCGTGCAGCGCCCCGTAGACGGCACCGGTTCCCCCGCCGATCACCACGACGAACGCGAGCAGCCCCGCGACGACCTTCGCCACGACGTGCCGGTTTCGCGGCCGGACGGGGACGGCGGGCACGGGCGCAGGCACGGCCGGGGCGAGGGCGGCAAAGTTCAGGTCGGCGGTGATGGGGACGAGGTCGCCGAGGGTCTTCGCGGCGAACGTCGCGTCGAGGCGGCTCGACAGCTCGGTGTCGTCCAGCTGGCCGGTGGCGTACGCCTGGCTGACAAGGTCGGCGACCCGGTTGCGGTCGGCGTTGGACGCGCGCAGGGCCGCGTGGGGGTCGGCGAACGGACGAGGTGACGGTCCCGGGACGCGGGGCCACCCGCCCGGTCCGTACCCCGCTGGGGACGTCATGGCCTCACACCCTCCCGTTGCTTGCGGTCCGAACATGCAACATGGTAATGCGTGCTTACGTTTCAGGAAGGCGGTGGGACTCGCGGTGGGACGTTCTCAGCCCCGCCACGTGAGGCGGTCGAGGACCTCGGGCCAGGTGGCGTCCAGGCGACGCCCGCCGGCGCGGACGCCGAGGACGAGGGCGATCGCCCCGATCGCGACGCCGAGTCCCAGCGCCGACCATTGCACGTCCGCGTGCCCGGCGCCGTACCAGGTGAGCAGGACCGTGGGCGAGGCCAGCACCAGCGGCACCACCAGGCCGACGACGGCGACGAGCCAGGACGGGCCACGGCCGGCGGCTCCCCGCCGGGCCGGCGACACCCCGGGGGGTGGCGGCGGATACTGCCAGAGCGCGCCCAGGAAGCTGCCGAGGCCGATACCCCCGAGGAGCATGGTTGCGGCGGCGCCGGCGACGCCCGGCAGCAGGTCCCAGCGTCCGTTCCATGCCGCGAACGCGACGAGCACCACGATCTGCAGCGGCCCGAACACCGCAAGGAAACTCAACGCCCGGCCCCAGCGGTCGTCGGCGCCTGTCGCGCCGGTGAGGATCTGGGTTCCGAGCGCCGTGCCGTCGTGGCAGATGTCCTGGGCGATCGCCGACGCCACCAGCCACGCCAGCGACGCGGGGGCGAACGCCAGCAGCAACTCGCGGTAGCCGCCGATGCCGGCGGGCGCCCGCACGTACGCCCAGAAGACCATGATGAGCGGGCCCAGCAGCCCGAAGACCAGGGGGAGCAGCCGCCGGGGGTCGCGCCGGAAGTGGCGCACCGTGCGCCGGGCGATGGCCCCGACCGGCCCGGCGGGGAGGAGCCGGTCGGCCAAGGTGCGCGGGTGGACGCGTTCTCCGCCGGCGACGAGCGGCGAGACGAGCCCGCGCGCGACCTGGCGTTGCCAGGCCCATCCGGTGACGCCGACGGCGCCGACGGCCAGGGCCGTCTGCCCGGCGGCCGCCCCCCAGGCGCCCCCGGCGACGCTCGCCGGGATCGCCCACGGCCACCCGAACGGCGTCCAGGCGACGATGCCGGCCACCCGCGTCCCGGCCCGTCCGAACGTGTCGGGGGTGACACCCCACCCGGGGAGCCATCCGCTCGCGAACAGCACCCCGATGGCCGCGGCGATGATGAGGAGGAAGAGCACGACGGTGAAGAGGGCCTCGCGCAGACGCCCGCGGTGCAGGAAATCCGACAACGGCCCGGCGAGCACGCGCGCGAGCAGGAGACACAGCACGGTGCCGAGCGCGGCCCCGGCGATCGCGGCGGCCAGCGTGATGCGCTGCCCTCCCCAGGCGAGGACCAGGCCCACATCGAGAATCAGCGTGAGGAGCCCGCCCAGCCCCAGCAGGCCGGCGACGAGCAGCCCCGGCACGAGCCGGCGGGCGCGCACCGGGTACGGGGCGAAACGTCCCATGTCGAGCAGATCGTTCGCGCCCGAGAGGAACACGGTCGTGAGGGGCCAGGCCAGCGTCAGCAGCGCGAAACCGAGCACGGTGAAGGTCGTGCGCACCTCGGCGTCGACGTCGCGGAGCGCGACCAGCCCGAGGACCAGGATGGTCGCCAATCCCAGCACCGCGAGGCCGGTGACGACGGTCGTCACCACCATGAGCCCGTTGCCCCGGAACTGGCGGGCGGTCAGCTTCAGCTGGAGGCGGACGAGGAGCCCAACCACGGCAACGCCCCCTTCGCCAGGTCGTGGGCCCCGACGAGCGCCAGGAACCGCTGCTGGAGCGGCTCGCCGGCGCACACCTCGTCGACGGGTCCGGCGGCGAGCAGGTGTCCGTCCGCGATCACGGCGACGGCGTCGCACAGTGACTCGACCAGGTCCATGACGTGGCTCGACAGCACGACGGTGCCGCCGGCGTCGACGAACTGGTCGAGGATCCTGTTGACCGCCTGGACGGACGCCGGGTCGACGGATTCGAACGGCTCGTCGAGCAGCAGCAGCCGGGGATCGTGGATCAGCGCGCAGGCCAGCGCGATCTTCTTCGCCATGCCGGCGGAGTAGTCGGCGATCGGCGTGTTCGCGTCGGCGGCCAGGTCGAGCGCGGCGAGCAGGGAGGCGGACCGGGCCGCGATCTCGGCCCGCTTCATGCCCCGCAGCTCCCCGACCATCCGCAGCGTCTCCGCGCCGGTCAGGCGGTCGAACAGGCGTAGCCCCTCGGGCAGCACGCCCATGAGCGCCTTCGCCGCCGGCGGGTCCGCCCACACGTCGCGGCCCCACACGCTTACGCCCCCCGCGTCCGGACGCAGCAGGCCCGCCGCCATGGACAGCGTCGTCGTCTTGCCCGCGCCGTTCGGCCCGACGAGGCCGAACAGGACCCCCGGCGGCACGTTCAGCGACAGGTCGTCGACCGCGTGCTTCGGGCCGAAGCTCTTGTGGAGGTGGACGAGTTCCAGCGCCAGCGGCCCGGCGAAACTGGGGACGCGCCGCGCCGGGGCGACGGGTGCCGACGTCCGGTCGGCCTCGGGGGGCACCGCCTGGGGGGCGAACGCCACGGGGTGGGACGTGTCGTCGCCCGGGGGCGGCGGGACGTCGTCGTCGCCGGGTGAACCGGTCGTGGCGGGGGCCTCCTCGGCGCCCGGCGGCGCCTCACGGGAGGTTGTCGCCTCCCCGGCCGGCGCGGCCTCGTCGATGGTCTCCGGCGCGCGGTGTCCGGGTGGACCCGGGGGTTCCTCGCCGGCCGCCTCGTCGTCTCGCTGCCGTGCGGCGGCCTCCTCCCGGGCTTTCCGGGTGGCCTCGTCGACGTAGGCCTCCAGGGACAGCCCGGCCTCGAACGCCTCCAGCACGCCGTCCGTGGCGCTGGCGTGCTCGAATGCGCCCGGCAGCGTCCACGGGGCGACCCACGCCGGGTTCGGGACCGGCGCCGGCCCGCCCTTTGCGGTCGTCTTGTCCGTATCGCCGTCCTCGTCCGGGACGGCGTCCTCGGCCGCCTCGTCGTCCTCGTCCGGGACGCCGTCCTCGTCCGGGACGCTGTCCTCGGCCGTCCCCGGCGGCGTGTCGTCGGCACTCGAACCGTCCGGGCCGGGCGGGGTGTCGTCGGCCGACTCGTCCGGTGGCGTGTCGTCCTCGTCCGGTGGCGTGTCGTCCTCGTCCGGTGGCGTGTCGGCGGGGCCGGCGTCGTCGCCGGCGGGTTGTGCCGGGCTGGGCGTCTCGTCGGGGGCGTCGGCTGCCGGGGGAGTGGGTTCGGGGGTGTCGTCGGGGGAGTCCACCGCCGCCGGGGCGGCGTGGTCGACCGGCGCAACGGGGGTGTCGTCCGGGCCCACGCGGCGGTGCCTGTCCATGCCCCCATCAAACCACACCGACCCCCGCGGCGCGCAGGCCCGCGTCCGGGGTGCACAGCCGCGCCGGTGCGGCGGGAATACGGCGGCCCTACGGCGGCGTTGTCCTAGACATGGCGGGCCAGTCGTTCGGGGACTGGCCCCCCAGAGTTCTGATGGACGCCTCCCCGGCGCCATCCCCGCATGAGAGGACCGACGGATTATGCCTGCCTACACCCTGCCCGACCTGCCCTACGACTACTCGGCGCTGGAGCCGTACATCAGCGGCGAGATCATGCAATTGCATCATGACAAGCACCACAAGGCGTACGTGGACGGCGCCAACCTGGCGCTGGACAAGCTGGCCGAGGCCCAGGCGTCCGGCGATTTCGGCGCGATCAACAAGCTGGAGAAGGACCTCGCGTTCAACCTCGGCGGCCACGTGAACCACGCCGTCTTCTGGACGATCATGGCCCCCAAGGCCGGCGGCGAGCCGGACGGCGAGTTGGCCGCCGCGATCGCGGAGTACTTCGGCAGTTTCGCCGCGTTCAAGGCGCAGTTCCAGCAGGCCTCCCTCGGCATCCAGGGCTCCGGCTGGGGCGTCCTCGCCTGGGACGTTCTCGGCAAGCGCCTGAACACGCTGCAGATGTCCGACCAGCAGAACAACGTGCCGCTCGGCCAGATCCCCGTCCTGCAGCTCGACATGTGGGAGCACGCGTTCTATCTGCAGTACAAGAACGTGAAGGCCGACTACGTGACCGCGTGGTGGAACGTCGTGAACTGGCCCGAGGTGGCCCGCCGCTTCGCCGC
>WQUE01000062.1 GCA_009785885.1 Actinomycetes bacterium | reverse complement strand
CGTCCAGGTTCTCCGCGAAGTACGTCTTGTCCGCATCGCCCGGCTGCGGCGGCCACGGCTTGGGTCCGTGGATGAGCAGCAGGTCGAGGTAGTCGGTGTCGAGTCTGCGCAGCGACTCGGTGATGCACTCGGCCACCTCGTCGTACGTCTTCAGCGACGAGGGGATCTTCGTCGTGCAGAAGATGTCCGCGCGGGCGACGCCGGAGGCGCGCATCCCCTGCCCGACGCCCTCCTCGTTGCGGTACACCCGCGCCGTGTCGATGTGCCGGTAACCGGCGGCGAGCGCGTCCATCACCGCCTGCGGGGCGATCTCACTGGGGATCTTCCACGTGCCGAACCCCAGCTTCGGGATACGCACCCCATTCGACAAGGTGAAATGCTCACTCAGCACGGCCATCGTCCGTCTCCTTGATCGTTGTGGTCCCCTTGAGCGTAGAACCCCTCACCGGGGCGGTCAAACGCGGCCCGTGCCCTCCCCGGGACGTACCGTCGGCGGTGGACGCGGGGTCGTCCTGGTCGGGGATGGCCTTGTCGCGGCGCGGACCCGCCCCGCCTGCGCCGCACCATCCGAGTCCATGACCACGCATCGGATTCCGGTACGGGGGCACCACCGTGTGGCCCACGCCGTCGGCCACGGTCACGCGCGCCTCGTCCAGGCCGCACGGCTATCCGGGCGCCGTGGGGGCGGAACTAATACCAGACCCTGGTCCCGGGCCACCTCGGCGCGTCCGTGGTACGAGTTTCGCGGCCGAAACGGGCTGTTTCCAGCACGGAACTCATGCCACACTTCCCCTGACGTCCCAGGAAGGCCGTTGCTGGTACGAGTTCCGCCCGGCCCCGGGCGCGAGCCGCACGGATGGAGGGGTTGCCGAACAGGTCCGGTAGCGGGCGGCGTCCGCGCCGCGATCGTGAGAGGATGACGACGTGAGTGCTGGAGCGTTCGACATCTTCAAGGTCGGGATCGGCCCGTCGAGTTCGCACACCGTCGGGCCGATGCGGGCGGCGGCGGCGCTGGTGGACGAGCTGGACACCGGGAATGCCCCGATCGGCCTGTCCGCGGTGACCGCCGTGACCATCGACCTGCTCGGCTCCCTCGGGGCGACCGGACGGGGGCACGGCTCGGACCGGGCCGTGATCGCCGGCCTGGGGGGCGCCCGGGCGGACACCGTCCGTCCCGAGGCCGTCGCGAGCGCCGTCGACGACGCCCGGACGACCCACCGCCTCGTGCTGCGCGCCGCGAGCGGACGGGAGCACGTCGTCGGCTTCGACCCCGACCGCGACATCCGGTTCGTCCCCGCCGAGCGGGCGCCGTACCACCCGAACGCCCTGCGCTTCACCGTGACGGCCGACGCGCGGACGCTGACGCGCACGTTCTACTCGGTCGGCGGCGGCACGATCGTCGCCGAGGACGGCACGGGCGCCCCCGTCCGGACCGCAACCGACGAGGCGACGCTGCCGTACGCGTTCACCACCGGCGCGGAGCTGCTGGACCGGTGCCACACGGCGGGCCTGTCCGTCGCCGCCGTCGCGATGCGGGGCGAGATCGCCCGGGGACGTACGGAGGACGAGGTCGTTGCGGGCCTGCTCGGGCTGTGGGACGTGATGCGCGAGTGCATCGACGCCGGCTGCCGCCGGGAGGGTCTGCTGCCCGGGCCGTTGCGCGTGCGCCGCCGTGCCCCGGCGATGCTGCGGACGCTGAAGCACGCCGGGGCGTCCGCACCCTGGTCGAGCCTCGACTGGGTGAGCCTGTGGGCGCTCGCGGTGGGGGAGCAGAACGCCGCGGGCGGACGCGTCGTCACGGCCCCGACGAACGGCGCGGCGGGCGTCATCCCGGCGGTGCTGCGCTACGTGATGGATCGTCTGCCCGGTTCGGACGACGCGACCGCCGTCGACTTCCTGCTCGCCTCCAGCGCGATCGGCTCCGTGTACACGTCCACGGCGTCGATCTCGGGCGCCGAGGTCGGCTGCCAGGGGGAGATCGGCGTCGCCAGTTCCATGGCGGCGGCCGGGCTGGCGCAGGTGCTCGGCGGGTCGCCCGACCAGGTGGTGAACGCGGCCGAGATCGGCATGGAGCACCATCTCGGCCTGACGTGCGACCCCGTCGGCGGCCTCGTCCAGATCCCGTGTATCGAGCGGAACGCCGTCGGCGCGACCACCGCGATCACCGCGGCGCACCTGGCCATCGCCGGCGACGGGCGCCAGATCGTCAGCCTCGACGAGGTGATCGCCACGATGATGGCGACGGGCGCCGACATGGCGACGCGCTACAAGGAGACGGCCCAGGGCGGGCTGGCGGTGAACCTGGTGTCCTGCTGAGCCGCAGGCCTGAGTCCGTCTGTTGCGACTCCCCTCCTGCTAACCGAGATGGCTTGTGCAGTCGGCTTCACTGGCGACAGTAAACACGGCTACACTATCCATGTGAAGCGGCGCGACCTCATGAGGCGGATCACAGCCATCGCCCGCGCCCAAGGAATCGAGCCGGTGTGGTGTGAGGGTGGCGCC
>WQUE01000061.1 GCA_009785885.1 Actinomycetes bacterium | reverse complement strand
GCCTTGCGGGAGTCGTACACGAAGTAGCCCTGCGCGTAGCGTCCGTCGGCGCCGAGGATCGCCGCCGTCGCCTTCGCCGCGCCGACGCTGCCGTCCGAGCCGAGGCCGAAGAACACCGCCTGGAGGTCCGCCACCCCACGGACGCGGGGAGTGCGGAACGCGGGGACGGAACCGGTGTTCCGCGTCTGTTCCACGGGCAGCGACAGGTGGGTGACGTCGTCGTCGAGGCCAACGGTGAAGCGGCGTCTTTGCTCGTCGGACTTCAATTCGTCGAACACGGCCCGGGCCATCGCGGGGGTGAACTCCCGGGACGACAGGCCGTAGCGCCCGCCGGCGAGACGTGGCGGCGGTCCGTCCCAACCCTCCAGCAGGGCAAGAGCCACGTCCGCCAGCAGCGGCTCGCCGGGGGCGCCGGGCTCCTTCGTGCGGTCGAGCACCGCGATGCGCCGGACCGTCCGCGGCACGGCCTCGACGAGGCGGCCGGCCGGGAACGGCCGGTACAGGTGCAGCGTGGCCGCCCCGACCTTCTCGCCCTGGGCCACGAGGGCGTCCACGCAGGCCCGGACGGTGTGCCAGGCCGAGCCGAGCACGACGACGACACGCTCGGCGTCCGGCGCGCCGGCGTACTCGACGAGGCGGTAGGCGCGTCCGGTCAGCGCCGCGAACTCCGCCAGGACGTCCTCGACGACACCGGGCAGCGCGTCGTACGCCGGGTTGGCGGCCTCGCGGGCCTGGAAGTACGTGTCCGGGTTGGCGGACGTGCCCCGCAGCACCGGCGCATCCGGCGTGAGGCCCCGGGCGCGGAACGCGGCCAACGCCTCGCCCTCGACGAGAGACCGCACGTCTCCGCTTGCCAACACCTCGATGGTGGCCTCTTCGTGGCTCGTCCGGAAGCCGTCGAAGAAGTGCAGGAACGGCACCCGGGCGCGCAGGGTCGCGGCGTGGGCGACCGCGGCGAGGTCGTGCGCCTCCTGGACACTCGTGCTCGCGAGCATCGCCCAGCCCGTGCCGCGGACCGCCATCACGTCGGAGTGGTCGCCGAAGATCGACAGGGCGTGCGTCGCCACGGTGCGGGCGGCGACGTGGATCACCGCGGGGGTCAGCTCCCCCGCGAGCTTGTGCATCACGGGGATCATCAGCAACAGGCCTTGTGACGAGGTGAATGTGGTCGCGCACGTGCCGGTCGTCGCGGCCCCGTGCAGCGCCCCGGCCGCCCCGGCCTCGCTCTGCATCTGCGTGACGCGGGGCACCGCCCCCCACAGGTTGACCTTGCCGGCGGCGCTGAACGCGTCGGTCGCCTCCGACATCGGGCTGGACGGGGTGATCGGGTAGATCGCGACGATCTCCGAGCACGCATGCGCCACCCGGGCGACGGCGGCATTGCCGTCGAGCACGGCCCGTTCGCGGCGGTCCGGCAGGGCCATCGGCTTGTTTCCTGGAGATTCCACGGACGTCTCCTCTCACCGCCACGATGTCGCTCGCGTCCCGATCCTACCGGCGCGTGTAGCCCAGGGCGCCCGACGGGGGTGCGCCGCCCGTGAACGGGGCTTGTCGCGACACGGTCCGGTGGGTTGGCTCGGCTCCGGGGCCGTTTCCGGGGGCAAACCCACCGGAACCTGCGAGGCCTGCTGCCTGTGGTGACACGGTCCGGTGGGTTGGCTCGGCTCCGGGGCCGCTTCCGGGTGCAAACCCACCGGAACCTGCGACGCCCGCTGCCTGTGGTGACACGGTCCGGTGGGTTGGCTCGGCTCCGGGGCCGCTTCCGGGGGCAAACCCACCGGAACCTGCGAGGCCCGCTACGCGGGAGGCAACCAGAAGCCGGTGACGACGTCGGCGAACACGTGCGGGATCGTCGGACCGATCAGGGTGAGCAGCCCGAAGCCGAGGATCCACATCACGGCGCCCACGACCCCGGGCCAGCGGGACGTCTCCGGGTCCAAGGCGTGCCGGACGGCGAGCGTCGCGCACACGATGGCGACCGCGATGGCCACCGCGATGCCGGCCGCCAGCCAGGCGTCCCCGGCCGGACGGTGCACCAACACGCCTGAGCGGCCCCGCAGCATTCCGGCGAAGCGGGCATCGCACGGCCCGACCAGCGCGAGCGTGCCGGCCAGGGCGCCCATCCACGCCAGCGCTCCCACCCCGAGCAGGGGCAGGGAGCGACCGGTGCCGGCAGGTGTCACAGCCCCACCACCAGGTACAGGATCGTGGCGTAGACGAGGAACGCCGCGCCCACGATGCCCCCGATCCCGGCGACGAGCGCCACCGGGCCGCGGCGTGCCGCGATGAGACGTCCTCCCGCGACGATCAGGGCGATCGCCGCCACGAGCGTCGCCGCGGCCAGCCCATGGCCAAGCGTGCCCACGTGGTTCAGCGCGCTGCCGGGCGGGCGCGAGGCCGCGACGGCGTTGCCCTCCTGGGTGCTCCACTCGCCGAGCGCGTAGGTCGTGACGGCCGCAAACGCCGTCAGCGTCAGTGTCCGCAGGCGCACCCGCGCGCGGCGCGTCAGGAACGCGGCGACCTCGACCGCCTCGGCGTCCCGGCGCTGCCGCGTGGTGCTCATGGCCGGGACCCTAGCACCCACACCTGGGCTCAGTCGCGCACCGGGGCGTCCGCGATGCTGACGCGGCTGCCCGGGGGCACGCTGGACGTCAGGAACGCGTTCGCGCCGATCACGGACCCCGCCCCGATCACCGTCTGCCCGCCGAGGATCGATGCGCCGGAATAGATCGTGACGTCGTCCTCGATCGTCGGATGACGCTTCGTGGACCGCAGCGCCTGGCCGCCGCGCGTCGACAGGCCGCCGAGCGTCACGCCCTGGTAGATCTTCACGTGGTCGCCGATCAGAGTGGTCTCGCCGATGACGATGCCCGTGCCGTGGTCGATGAAGAAGTGATGCCCGATGCGCGCCCCGGGATGGATGTCGATGGCGGTGCGCCCGTGGGCGTATTCGCTCATCATCCGCGGAATCAGGGGCACGCCGAGGTCGTACAGCTCGTGCGCCAGTCGGTGCACGCACACCGCGAACACCCCGGGGTAGCTCAGCACGATCTCGTCCCGGTTGTACGCCGCCGGGTCGCCGTCGTACGTCGCCTCCAGGTCGGTCGCCAGCACCGCCCGCACGCCGGGCAGTCGCCGCAGGAACTCCGTTGTGATCGCCTCGGCCTGGGCGGCCGCGTCCGCCTCCGCGGGTGGGGCCTCGTCGTCCCGTTGGTGCCGCAACGCGCGGCGAACCTGCTTGGCCAGGTCGTGATGCACCTGCTCGACGAGCCGGCCGAGGTAGTACTCGACGAACTCCCAGTCGAGGGGCGTCTCCGCGAAGAAGCCGCCGTACACGATCTCCCGCAGGCGCCGGACGCTGGCCACGACGGCGGCACGGCTGATCCGGTTCGCCTCACCGATCTTCACCATCGCGGGCTCGGCCCGGTAGCTCGCCGCCAGGCCGGCGACGATCCCGTGCAACGGCGCCGAATCCTTCTTGCTGGTCATCGCCTGAACCTCCAACCGTCCCGCCTAGTCCACGAGGCCCTCGAACAGGGGCGTGGACAGGTACCGCTCCCCGAAGTCCGGGGCGATCACGACGATCAACGCCCCGTCGTACGCCGGTGTCTCCGCCAGATCGAGCCCCGCCCGGACGGCCGCCCCGGCGGAGATCCCGGTCAGGATACCCTCGCGGGTGGCCAGGGCGCGGGCCGTCGCGATCGCGTCCGGGGTCGACACCGCGCGCACCTCGTCGATCACGGACCGGTCGAGGATCGCCGGGACGAAGTTCGCCCCGATGCCCTGGATGCCGTGCGGCCCGGCGACGCCGGCGGTCAGCAGCGGCGATTCGGCCGGTTCGACGCCGACGACGCGCACGCGCGGGTTCTTTGCCTTGAGGTAGCGGCCCACACCGGTGATCGTGCCGCCGGTGCCGAACGCGCTGACGAGCACGCCGACGCGGCCCGCGGTGGCGTCCCAGATCTCCGGGCCGGTCGTCGCCTCGTGGATCGCCGGGTTCGCCGGGTTGGCGAACTGGCGGGCCAGCACCCCGCCGCGCTCGGCGGCCAGACGCTCGGCCGCGTCGACGGCGCCCTGCATGCCGTCGGCCCGCGGCGTGAGGACGAGTTCGGCCCCGAACGCCCGCAGCAGCGCCCGGCGCTCGATGCTCATCGACTCGGGCATCGCCAGAACGAGGTGGTACCCGCGGGCCGCCGCGACCCACGCGAGCGCGATCCCGGTGTTGCCGCTCGTCGCCTCGACGATCGTCCCGCCGGGGGCAAGCGCGCCCGAGCGTTCGGCCGCGTCGACGATCGCCACGCCCACGCGATCCTTCACGGAACCCGCCGGGTTGGCCGCCTCCAGCTTCACGACGACGGACGCCTCGGGCGGCGGCAGGTGGTTCAGCCGCACGAGCGGGGTGCCACCGACGGCGGCCGTGATGTCGGGCAGGATCGTCATGGATGGTCTTCTTCCTTGTCGTCAGGTGATCGGAGCACGCGACACCCGGCGGGGTGGTGGCGGCGTGACGTTTCCCGAGGATACCCGACGCCACGGCGCACCCTCGGGCGTGGGGCTCCCGGCAACGCGAGCCGACGGGGCCTACAGTGGGATTATCACAACACATCCGGCGGGAGGGAACGATGGACGAGCAACTCCGGGGTCAGGTTGAGGCGTGGATCGCGGCGGACCCCGACGCGGCGACCCGGGACAGGCTGGCGCACCTGGTGGCGGCGGCGGACGCCGGCGATCAGGGCGCGGCCGACGAGGTGGCCGACGCGTTCGCGGGACGCCTGGCGTTCGGCACGGCCGGCCTGCGCGCCGCGATGGGACCGGGACCGAACCGGATGAACCGCGTCGTCGTGACGCAGGCCTCGTGGGGGCTCGGACGGTGGCTGCGGGAGGACGAGGGCTACCCGGCGGGCGCGCCCGTGCTCGTCGGCTACGACGCACGCCACAACTCCGAGCAGTTCGCCCGCGACACGGCCGAGGTGCTCGCCGGGCTCGGGTGCGCGCCCCTGCTGACGGCGACGCACGTCCCCACGCCGGTCGTCGCGTTCGGCTGCCGGGGACTCGGCGCCGCCGCCGGCGTCCAGGTGACCGCGTCGCACAATCCAGGTCGCGACAACGGGTACAAGGTGTACAACGTGGACGCGTCCCAGATCGTCCCCCCGATGGACACCCGGATCGCGGCGCGGATCGACGAGGTCGCCGCCCGGCCAGTCGCGGAGGCGCCGCGGTCGGACGCGTACGACCACGCCGGGCCGGACCTGCTCGACGCGTACGTCGCCCGCGTCGCCGCGCTGGTCGAGGGCGCCACGAGCCACGACGTCGTGTGGGCGTACACCCCGATGCACGGCGTCGGCGGGGCGGTGATGGAGCGGATCGTCGAGTCGACCGGCTTCCCGCCGCCGGCGATCGTCGAGGCGCAGTTCGCCCCCGACCCCGACTTCCCGACCGTGCCGTTCCCCAACCCGGAGGAACGCGGCGCGATGGACCTGGTCATCGCGCGGGCCCGCGACGCGGGGGCGGACATCGCCATCGCGACCGACCCGGACGCCGACCGGTGCGGCGCCGCGGCGTGCGTCGGCGGGGTGTGGCGCCGCCTCACCGGCGACGAGGTGGGCATCCTCCTGGGCGACGACGCGATGCGCCGCGGCGTCCCGGGACGGTTCGCGTGCTCGATCGTGTCGTCGACGATGCTCGGGACGATGGCCGCGGCGCGGGGACGGGAGTTCGTCACGACGCTGACGGGGTTCAAGTGGATCGGGCGCGTCCCCGAGTTGGCGTTCGGGTACGAGGAGGCGATCGGCTACTGCTGCGACCCCGCGCACACCCCCGACAAGGACGGACTGTCGGCGATGGCCGTGCTGCTGCGGTTGACCGCCGAGCTGAAGGCGCAGGGCCGGACGATCGCCGACCGGCTCGACGAGATCGACGCCGAGTTCGGGCCGCACACCACCGCGCAGCATTCGGTGCGCGTGGACCGTCTCTCCAAGATCGCCGACATGATGGCCCGCCTGCGGGCCGCCCCGCCGTCGATGTTGGCGGGGTCCGGTGTGACGGTTCGCGATTGGCGTACGAACCCGGCGGCGGGCCTGCTGCCCACCGACGCGGTCGAGTTCACGGGCGGGCGGGTGCACGTCGTCGTCCGTCCCTCGGGCACGGAACCGAAGCTGAAGTGCTACCTGGAGGCCCGCGCCGATCCCGTCCCCGCCGGGCCCGGGTTGGACCAAGCCCGCGCCGCCAACCAGGCGACGCTGGCCCACCTGTGGGCGGACGTGGCCGCCGTGCTGGGGGCGTAGCGCCGGGAGCGGCATCGGACCCGGACCGAAAGCCGTACCAACGTCCCCTCGCTGAGGACGCCCGGGGAGGTTTGGCCCGGGAACATCCCCGGAAAAGGGCCGATCCGCGGGAGAAAGCCGTGCCAAAGACGCGGCAACCCAGACGCCACGCCGCCACGGGACCTCATGCCGCCCACCTGTGCGTCCGGCCCAGCACGAGCGCGGCCTCGACCGACCGGACCAGCGGCGCCGGATCGCCCAGTTGGCGCGCGGTGACGTTGATCACCATCCAGCCCTCGTCCTGCAGCTCCCGGCGCCGCCGCGCGTCGATGTCCATCTGCTCCACCGCGCCGACATGCCCGGCGCCGTCGTACTCGACTGCGACACGTTCCGCCTCGTACGCCATGTCGGGGTGGTACATTCGGCCCGCCGCGCGGCACCACACCTCCGGATTCACCGCCGGACACGGCAACCCGGCACGCACCAGCACCAGCCGGGTCCGCGTCTCGTACAGCGAGTCGGTGCCGGGGCGAAGCCACCGGACGACACGCCTGGCCTTGTCCACCCCGTAGACACGGTCGAGGGCGTCCAGACGGGCGGCCAAGTCGCCCGGCGTCAGCAGGGGGCGCCGCCGCCGGAGGAGACCGTCCCCGACCTCGATCAGCTCGTCGTCGGTCGCCCCGCGCAGTTGCAGCCAATGATCCACCGGATGCAGCACGGGCACGCCCCCGATCCGTCTCCACACCGGGCCGCGTGCAAAGGGACGGTGGGCGACCACGCCCCGTCGCTCCGGCCGGCGTCCCACGACCTGGACGTGGCAGGCGTCCCAGTCCTCCAGGCGGGCCGGGAGCGCCACTCCCAGCGCCTGGAGCGCGGTCGGGCCGAACAGCACGATGTCACGGTCTTCGTAGAGCCTCGCGACGCCCCGCACCAGCGCCCACCAGCGTGCCCTGCGGATCGCGTCAGGCGTCAGGTTGTCGGTGGAGTGGGTACGCACGTAGGCGCCCTGGGTCAGTCGCGCGTAGCCGCGGCGGACATGGTTGCGCGCACACACGCATCCGTCGCGGGTCAGTTCGATCTCGTGAGTTGTCTTCGGCTGCACACCCTCAATCTGGTGATTGCGGCTCGTCGCGACCATCGGACAGCATGGATCTGTGGACAACT
>WQUE01000060.1 GCA_009785885.1 Actinomycetes bacterium | reverse complement strand
GCGACGATGTGGCCGGCTTCGTCTGGAACGTGATCGTTGAGACCCAGACCGCCACGTGGACGGGCGACAAGTCCGCCAAGCTGAACGCCACCATCCACAAGCTCGTGGGGCGCCCCGGCGGCGCCCCCACACCGTCCGCCAAGGAGAATCCCTCATGACCACCTCGAATGTCGCGCCTGCCATCGCCGTCCGCGGGCTGCGCAAGTCCTTCGGCGACCTCGAAGTCCTCAAAGGCCTCGACCTGACCGTGCCGGCGGGCTGCGTGTACGCGCTGCTCGGCGTGAACGGCGCCGGCAAGACGACCACCGTGTCGATCCTCACGACGCTGTGGACACCCGACGCGGGCCAGGCCAGCGTCGCCGGGTTCGACGTCGTCCGGGAAGGCGCCCGGGTCCGCGAGGCGATCGCCGTCACCGGTCAGAACGTGACCGTCGACACGGTGCTGACGGGACTGGAAAACCTCGTCCTCATCGCCCGCCTGCGGCACGTGCCCCACCCGGTGGACGTGGCCCGGCGGCTGCTCGACCGCTTCGGGCTGACCGAGGCCGCGGGCAAGCCCACCGGCACGTACTCCGGCGGCATGAAGCGCCGCCTCGACATCGCGATGAGCCTCATCGGCTCGCCGTCGGTGATCTTCCTCGACGAACCGACGACGGGCCTCGACCCGGCCGGCCGGCGCGAGGTCTGGTCGGCCGTGGACGAACTCGCCGCCGCCGGCGTGTCGATCCTGCTCACGACCCAGTACATGGACGAAGCCGCGCGGCTCGCCCACACGATCGGCGTGCTGCACGACGGTGTGATCGCCGTCGAAGGCGACGAGAAGACGATCCTCGACGCCGCCGGGGAGGCCGACCTCGAGTCCGCCTTCCTCACCCTCACCGCCTCCAATCCAGGTAACGACAAGGAGTGATCATGTCACACGCCTTATCCGACACGTGGACGCTCGCCGTCCGCACGCTGAAGCACAACCTCCGCTCCGCCGACACCATCGTGACCGTCCTCGTCATGCCCCTGATGATCCTGCTGGCGTTCGTGTTCGTCCTCGGCGGCGCGATGAACACCGGCCAGGGCAAGTACGTGAACTTCGTCGTGCCCGTCGTGCTGCTGATGTGCATCGCCTCGGGCGTCGCCTACACGTCCTACCGGATCAACCTGGACATCACGACCGGCATCTTCGCCCGCTTCCGCACGATGCCGATCGCCCGCACGGCGCTGGTCGGGGGACACGTGCTCGCCTCGGTGATCGCGAATGCCGCCTCGGTCGTCGTGATCCTCGGCATCGCCTTGGCGATCGGTTATCGGCCGCATCCGACCGGCGCCGGCTGGGGCATCAGCCTCGGCCTGCTGCTGTCGAGTGTCGTGGCCTTCTCGGCCGTCGGCGTCGCGTTCGGCGTGCTCGCCAAGTCGAACGAGGGCGCCGGCATGTTCAGCTATATCCTCATGGCCCTGCTGTTCGTGTCGTCCGGTTTCGCCCCGACCAGCACGATGCCGGCGGGCCTGCGGGCGTTCGCCGATCACCAGCCGCTCACGCCGATCATCAACGCGATCCGGAACGCGCAACTGGGGGCCCCCCTCGGCAACGACGGCTGGCTCGCCCTGGGCTGGCTGCTCGTGATCACGATCGTGTTCGCGGTCCTCGCCGGGGTCGGACAGCGGTCTGTCGCCACGCGGCACCTGTGATCCGCGGTGCCGCGGACCCGCAAATGACCATGCCACTCATGACAATCGCCCAAGGCGTGTCTTCGGGTCGACACAGGAGGATACTCGCGAAAAACGGATTCGGCATTCCCCTGAATACAAGGTGTGATCGTCCCCGAAAATGAACATCGCCCGCCACATCGAATCTCACGGCGGCATGTAGTTGAAAACGGTTCGGGAATCGAACTTGGCGGCCTGTCACGCTGGCCGAGGCTTGGTTCCCCTGCTAATATCGCGCTCAGCAGGGACTGACACCCCCCGTGTTGTCGCACGAAGCGGCTCCGGGCCCCCGCGGGCGGCGTTGCCGACCGGTCGCACACCATTGTGGTCTGGCTCCCAGCCGGAACGACGCCTTCACTAGTACGTCCTTTGTGGACACATGATGTGGAAGGAGCCGTTGTGGCTTTTCGAATCAAGGCCTTGTCGGCCATGGAAATTGTCGATTCTCGATCCAGACCCACGCTGCAGGTCAGCGCCCGGCTGGAGGGAGGGGCGGTCGGCGACGCCGGCGTCCCCTCGGGGGAATCGATCGGCCCGCACGAGGCGGTCCCGCTGCGCGACGGCGACCCCGACCGGTTCGAGGGCAACGGTGTGCTGCAGGCCTGCAGCCACGTCGAGGGCCCGATCAGCGCGGCACTCCTCGACCGGACCTGGGAGACTCTTGCCGAGGTCGACGCCGCCCTGTGCGACCTGGATCCGGCCCCCGACAAGTCCGGCCTGGGCGCCAACGCCGTCGTCGGCGTGTCCACGGCGCTCGCCCGGGCGTTGGCCACCGAAGCGGGCACGCCGCTCTTCTCGTGGCTTCCCGGTGTGGGCTCGCCGCGCCGCCTGCCGGTCCCGGCTTTCGTCGTGATGGAGGGCGGACGCCACGCGGACTCCCCGCAGGCGTTCCAGGATTTCATGATCTGCCCCGTGGGGGCCAGGACGATGACGGAGGCACTCCAGGCGGGCGCCGACGTGTACGCCGCCCTGAAGCAGCGCCTGGCGCTCCACGCCCAGTCCTCCGCGACCGGGGACCAGGGCGGTTTCGCGGCCACCCTCGCGACCCCGGAACTGGCGATTCGCCAGGTCATCGGCGCGATCACCGACGCCGGCTACCCGGCCGGCCCCGACGGGATCGTCGTGAGCCTGGACGTTGCCGCCGGCCAGTTCCGGCAGCCCGACGGAACGTACCTGGTGAACGACGAGTGCCTGACGAGCGGCGACATGGTGGCGCGCTACGTGGAGCTGGTCGAGGCCTACCCGGTGTGGGGCCTGGAGGATCCTCTGGCCGAGCAAGACGAGGCCGGCTGGCGTGCCCTGGTCGACCAGATCGGCGAGCGGGTCCGCCTCGTCGGCGACGAGATCTTCGGCACGAAGGCGGCACTGATCCGCACGCGCGCGGACCTCGCCACCGCGGCGCTGCTCGCCCCGACGCAGGTCGGCACGATCACCCAGACACTCGAGGCCGTGTCCGCTTGCCGCGAGGCAGGCCTGGCGACCGTCGTGTCCGACCGCTGCGGGGAAACCATGGACTCCTTCATCGTCGATCTCGCCGTGGCCTGCGGCGCGGATCAGATCAGGGCGGGTTCGCCGGGGCGCCGGGAGAGCATCGCGAAGTACAACCGGCTGGCCGACATCGCCGCCGCCGATCCGTCGCTCCGCATGGACTAGGGGCGTCACTCGCCGACGGCACGCAGTTCGCCGCTGTCCTCGGCCTCGCCGGAGGTCGCCTGGCCGAGCGGCAGCGGCTCTTGCGGGAACGCGGCGGCCACCGGGAACGCCGGGCCGGTCCGGCGCGGCAGTGGGGCCGACAGGTCGACGGTGCGCACGGACCGGGGCAGGAGCGGACGGTTCGCATACGTCAACGGTGCGACGGCGACCGGGGCATGCAGGTTGCCGGCGGCCAGTGGGCGTGACAGGTCGACCGACTGCTCGTGCCCGGCCGCGGCGTCCGGAGCGGCGGCCCCGATCACGGTCGTCTTCTCGTCCCAGCCGTGCGCCAGCACCTCCAGATCGCGGTCGAGACGGCGGTTGATGATCCCGACGCTCGCGTGGGCGACGAACACCCAGATCACGAGCATCGCCGGCCCGACACCGACGACCCACACGGGTGCCGGCGTCGCGAACGGGGCAAGCGTGCCCGCCACCACGATCAGCAGGCTGATGGCCAGCCCGATGCGGCGGCGCCGGGTGGCCCGGCGAGCCTGGAGCGCGATCTCCTCGCGGGCGGCATTGCGGAGCAGCGGCGTCGAGATCTCACGGTCCGGAGTGTGTTCCCCGTCGCCGTCCGGGATCGGCAGGTCGCCCCGCCGCAGGATGACCATCGACTGGGCGAAGCTGTCGACGGCGTCGACGCTCTCCTCGACGGTTTGCCCGCGGTACTTGAGCAGCCACGGCAGCAGGTACGCCAACCAGGCGGCGCAGATTACCCCGATGACGACAGCTGGTGCCATGCCCACCACGGTAAGGGCCGATGCCTCCCGACGGGCGGAACCCGGGCGGAGTGTCGCGTGATCGGGCCTCACACCGCGTCGCCGGTCGGCACTCCCCGGCCGGTCAACGCGCGGGCCACAAGCGAACCGTTCACCTCGTCGGCGTCGATCGCGAACGCCACATGATCGGCCCAGGCGCCGGCGATATGCAGGTAACGCACCTTGAGACCCTCGGAACGCAGACCGAGCTTGGCGACGACGCGCAGGCTGCGGACGTTCTCGGGACGGACGTCGATCTGGAGCCGGTGCAGCCGCAGAACGCTGAGACAGTAGTCGCCTGCCAGCGCCACGGCGAGCGGCGTCAAGCCGCGGCCGGCCCAATCCTGCCCGATCCAGTACCCCACCGAGGCGCACCGCAGCGACCCCCACGTGATCCCGGCGACCGTGACCGAGCCGATCAGCCGCGTGCGTCGCACCGGCGCCTCCTGCGCGGGCCAGCCGGCGTCCCACGCCATCACCCAGTTGCGGCTCGTCCCGGCCCGCGCCCACTGCCACTGCTGGCGCCGCATCTGGGGCACGGTCTGGCGCCACAACCCGGCCTCGGGGGGCGACGTCGCCTCCCACGGCTGCAGCCACTCCCGGTTCCGGGCGCGCAGATCCGTCCACGCGTCGTCGTCACCGCGGTACATCGGCCGCAGGACGAGCGCTCCGGCCCGCAGCACGACCGGCCAGCCGTCGTCGTCCGGGATGACGACGCCCGGGGGCCATCGTCCCCCCGCGCTTCGTCCCGGCTGCCCGGTCACGGATCGCGCCTCACGCCTGCAGCGGCCAGCAGGCCACTGGGTCGCCCGGCCGGATCACGTGCCCGGCGGGCACGTCCATGAGGACGTCGGCGGCCACCAGGGCCCGGGCCGGCCACACACCCCGCGACGCCAACGGGCGCACACCGGACGCGCCGGACCGGTGCGGCACGAGACTCCCCGGCACGAACTGGCGAACCTGCGCCCCCGGCAGGGCGTGGGTGACCGGGTGGGCGACCGTCGTGACTGGTGCCGCGGCGCCGCCCAGCGCCTGCACGACGGGCCGGATCAGGGCCAGGTGGGCGACGAGGGCGGCGGCGGCGGTCGCCGGCACCGCCAGCAGCGGCACGGACTCCTCCCCGACCAGCCCGAAGCCGTAGCGCCCGCCGGGCTCGATCGCGAGCGACACGACATCCAGGGGGCCCATCCCGGCCAACACGCCGGCCAGCACCGACTCGTCCTCCTCCAGGCCACCGCAGCATACGACCAGATCGGCCCGGATCAGCTCGTTGCCGATCGTTTCGGCCACGGCCTCGGCATCCCCGGCCGGCACGGCCACGCGCCAGACCGTCACGCCCTCCTGCCGCAGCGCGCCCGTCACCAGTGCCGATCCCGACGCGGTCGCCGCCGGACGTTCGCCGGCGGGGCGATCCACCGCGACGACGACAACCCGGGCGCGCGGCCGCACGAGCAGCCGGTCATAGCCGGCCTGGGCCAGCAACGCCGCACGTCGCGGCGACACGAGGTCGCCGTCGCGGGCGACGTGCTCGCCGACGGCCGCGTCGGCCCCGGCCGGACGGACCCAGTCCCCCTGGCACACCTGGCCGGTCACCCGGAGCACCCCGGCCGCGTCGACGGCGCACAACCACGCCGGCACGACCGTGTCGGTGCCGGCCGGTAGCGGTTCCCCGGCGCCGACCGGCGTCGTGGTGGCCCGGCTGGCGGCGGAGATCGCGAAGCCATCCGTCTCGGCGAGCGGCACGGGCGGCAGGTCGGTGTCGGCGCGTATGTCCTCGCACAGGTACAGTCCGGCCGCGTCCGCCAGGCCGAGCCCGAGCGGCGCCAACGGCTCGATCATGGACAACACCCACGCCCGGTGTTCGTCCAGCCCGCGCCGCCCATCCACATCCGCGGGCGGCGCCGCAAGCGTGCGCCGCGGCGTCTCCACCTCGTCCCCGGAGGGCGCGGTCCCCTTGCGTCCAAACAGTGCCATGGTCCTTACCATAGGCGTGTGGATGAAATCGGGCCGTCCCGACGCTCCGGGAGTGCCGACGCCCGGAGCTCGACCTCCTCGAAGGCGGCGCTCCGCCGGGACATCTTGGCGCAGCGGGGCCGCCGCACACCCGAGGCGCGAGCGGACGACGACGCGCACCGCACCGCCGCAGTCGTCGCCTGGCTCACGTCACGGCCAGAGGTGAACACGGTCGCCTGCTACCTGGCCGTCGGCGACGAGCCCGGCACGTCCGCCCTGATCGCGTGGCTGTGGGACAGGGGCGCCCGGGTGCTGGCGCCGGCCCTGCGGCGCGACGACGCGGGCGTTTGGCACCCCGACTGGGCCACCGTCACACCCGCCTCGCCCCTGCGGCGCACCGGCGGCCTGGTGGAGGTCGACGGCCCCTCCCTCGGCGCGGGTGCACTGGCAGAGGCCGACGTGATCCTCGCCCCGGGCCTCGCGGGGTCGCGCCGGGGCGACCGGCTCGGCCGGGGCGCCGGCTGGTACGACCGGGCCCTGGACCACCGACGCCCCGACGCGCCCGTCTGCCTGTTGCTGAACGACGACGAGGTCGTCGACTCGCTGCCCGCGAGTCCGTACGACCAGCCGGTGCAGGCGCTCGCACTCCCCAGCGGCGTGATTCCGGTGGACGGGGCGTGACGGCCGTCCAACTGACGTTTTCGCTCACCACCCACGAGTCGCCACACTAGACTGGAGTGGCTTGTACATCCCACAACCCACGGAGGACTCCCATGGTCTCGAAGGTCGCGCTTTTGACCGCGGGCGGCTTCGCCCCTTGCCTGTCATCAGCCATCGCAGGCCTCATCCAGCACTACACCCAGGTCGCGCCGCAGGTCGACATCATCGCCTACCGGCACGGCTACGAGGGGCTGTTGAAGGGCGATTACGTCGCCGTCACGCCTGCCGTGCGCGAACATGCCGAGCGGCTGTACGCGTTCGGCGGATCGCCGATCGGCAACTCCCGCGTGAAGCTCACCAACGTCGGCGACCTGGTGAAGCGGCACCTGATCCCGAAGCACACCGATCCCCTCCAGGTCGCGGCGGACCGTCTCATCGCGGACGGGGTCGACGTGCTGCACACGATCGGCGGCGACGACACGAACACAACCGCGGCCGACCTGGCGCGCTACCTCGGTGAACACGACTACCCGCTGACCGTCGTCGGCCTGCCGAAGACGATCGACAACGACATCGTGCCGATCCGGCAGTCGCTCGGCGCGTGGACGGCCGCCGACCAGGCGTCGCTGTTCGCGCAGAACATCATCGCCGAGCACAACGCCGCCGCCCGCGAGCTGATCGT
>WQUE01000059.1 GCA_009785885.1 Actinomycetes bacterium | reverse complement strand
CGTGCCGGAGCCCGCCACGTACGAGTCGCCGAAGCTCGCCATCGTGAGCTGCCCCGACGTGGCCTTCGACTGCGACAGCACGACCGTGTACGTCTGGCCGCCGTTCGTCACCGTGATCTTGCCCGACCGGTCGAAGCCCGTCGTGTTCGCCAGCACGCGCAGATTCGCCATGCCCGGGCTGCACAGGGTCGTGAACGTGGTGGTCGAGGCGCTGCTGCTCCCCTCCGGGGCCGCCCACCACGGGTACGTGATCGTCATGTACATGGTGGACGGCACGAACAGGTTCCAGGCCCCGCAGCCCGACGGCGTCAACGCCAGCCGCTGCGGACGGGCGTCCACCATCGTCTGGCTCAACGACACGCTGAACGTCGCCGCCTGGGCCGGCGGCGCCGAGGCGACCGCGGGCACGACAAGCCCCAGACACAACGCGATCGGCACGCCCCAGGCACGCCCCTTGATCCGACTGAACATCACGCCTACTCCTTTCCTTGACTGCGCGGCTCCGCACCATGCGGCGTTCCGCCTTGGGGCCGATCCCGGCCCCCTCCCTCCGCATCCACATCGACGTCCCACCGGCCGACCTGCTATCCGACCAGGCTCGCGGCGCCGATGAGCGGCAGCACGATGGACTTGCCGCCTTCGAAGTCCTGCCGCTGGTTGATGTAGTTCCACGTGTACACCGCGCTGGTCGGGCACGCACCCGGGATCGCCGTGTCGTGCAGGGCACGGATCTTGTCGTTCGTCATCGCGAACGCGCTGCACATGTCACCGCCGCTCGCCCACGCCCCCGTCGAGGTCGTCACGATCGCCTTCGCGCCGTACGAACTCTCCTTCGTCCCCTTCACCGCCTTGGCGACGGCCTCCGCCCACACCTTGTCGCCGAGCGGGGTGGGGTGGCCGATATCGGCCCTGCCCCTGACCCCGAAGTCGAGAAGACGCACCGTGTTGTAGAGGAAACCGGGCATGATGGGGTAGAACATCGAGCCGCCGAGGACGTACGGACGGGCGAAGTACCCGGGGAAGTCGGTCCGCGTGATGTCGACGAAGCGCACCCGGGGATCGTTGAACGCCCCCACCTGCCGTTGGATCTCCCCGTTGATGGCGTCCTCGAACTGCCTGATCGTGACCCAGTCCTTGCTGCTGGAGCTGCCGATGACGTTGGGGTCCATGAAGGACGTGCTGTCCGGCGGATCGGCGCGCGGATAGCCCGACACGTACACCGTCGCGTTCGGGTACTGGTTCACGATCGCCCGGTAGACGTCCGGCAGGCCCGCCAGGGACGGCACCACCTTGTCCACGTACGACTGCTTGCAGTTGAACCAGTTGAAGATCGTCCCGGTGACGCAGCTCACGAGGAAGGGGAGGAACCCCGCGTCGTTGCCGCCGACCGTGATCGTCACCACGTCGACCGAGGCGTTCGGCACGGTCGCCGTGTTGGCAAGCTGCGGCCGCAGCACGCGACCCTTC
Organism: Actinomycetes bacterium; assembly: GCA_009785885.1. GTDB lineage: Bacteria > Actinomycetota > Actinomycetes > Propionibacteriales > Propionibacteriaceae > WRGV01. Next base: position 5,983 of record WQUE01000059.1, on the reverse strand, counting down.
TGCGCGGTGGTGGCGATGTTGGCGGTGACCGCATCCCCGACGGCCCAGAACCCGGCCACGTTCAGACCGGTCAGGCCGGCCATCTGGTAGGGCCACGCGGTCGTGTTGCGCCGCGACACCGGGACCGGGACCTTGGCCCAGGGAACGTCGATCATGATGTCGTAGCCGGGGACCACCACGTACTTCGGGGTGTACGGGGCGCACGGCGCGAAGGGCCCGCCCCAGCAGAACTGCTTCATGTCGTACGAGGCATCGCTCGGGATGGTGCCGTCGTACGGCACGGAGCTGCCGACCCCGGCCGAGAACGAGTCGCCCAGGCCCACGAAGTTCAACTCCCCGGCCGCCGCCTTCGTCTGCGACACGACCAGCGTCACCGTCTGGCCGCCGTTCGTCACCGTGATCTTCCCCGACCGGTCGAACCCCGTCGTGTTCGCCAGCACACGGAACGGCAGCGGGATGTCGCACATCCATCCGGTCAACATCGCGCCTGCGCTGCTGCTGGTAGCGGGCGCCGCCCACCACGGGTACGTCACGGTGTAGGTCGCCAGGGGCACGATCGAAGCCGGGGCCGTACATCCGCTCACCCGCAGCGTCATCGGCGCCCCGTGGGCGCTGAACAGGGACCTGTCGACACTCGCGGTGAGCGGCGCCGCCGCCTGGGCCGGCGGTACCGAGGCCGCCAGGGGGGCGACCAGCCCCAGACACAACGCGATCGGCACGCCCCATGCGCGCCGGGTAACTCGGGGCAATCTCACGGAAAAGCTCCCTTCGGGGGACAACGGTGCCGCAACCTGCGGCGTCCTGCGTTCGGGCTCGACAGGGCCCAACACTCAGGCCAATAATATGGCGCACACAGTTTTTGTTCGGGTGCGTCTCATCGTTCGGCGGCGATCGGTCCCGGAGTTCGCGCGAGGGACGTGGCCGGACTCGCGGCCCAGGCACGCGCCGCCCATGCGTCAGCCCCTCAGGCCAGCGGCGCGTAGGGCACGCCCCGGGCGGCCAGTTCGGCGGCCCCGCCGTCCGGCTCCGTCAGCACCCACAGGCCCCCGTCGACCACGGCGACGGTGTTCTCCCAGTGCGCCGCCCAGGATCGATCGGCGGTGCGGACGGTCCAGCCGTCGTCGTCCTCGGCGACGACCGGCGAGCCGAGGGTGACCATCGGTTCGATCGCCAGGCACATGCCCCGTACGATCCGGGGGCCCGTGCGGGGACGTCCCTGGTTGGGCACGTCGGGCGGCTGGTGCATGTCACTGCCGATGCCGTGCCCGGTGTAGCCCATGACGATGCCGTAGCGCGGGTTCCCCGGCGCCCGCACGGCCCTCTGGACGGCGTAAGACACGTCCCCGATGTGCGCGCCGGCCCGGACCGCCGCCACGCCCGCCCAACACGCCAACCGGGTCGTCTCGATCAGCGCGGCGACCTCGGGGGACGTACCCGTCCCGACGACGAACGTGCGCGCCGCGTCGCCGTGCCACCCCTCGACGATCGCCCCGAAGTCGACCGACACGATGTCGCCGTCGTGCAACGCCAACGGGCCGGGGATGCCGTGCACGATCACGTCGTTCACGCTGATGCACGCGACCCCCGGGTACGGCGGATAGCCCCACCCCGCGCCATAGCCCAGGAAACTGGAGCGGGCCCCCGCGGCCTTCAGGACGGACGCGCCGGCGGCGTCCAGGTCGGCGGTGGTCGCCCCCGGGACGGCGACCGCCCCCATCGCGGCCAGCCCCTCGGCGACCACCAGCCCGGCCCGGCGCATGAGCCGCACCTGGTCGGGCGTCTTGATCTGGATGCCCCTCGTCACCCGAGCGCCCGGCATCAGTGCCCGAGACGTGCGATGAGGGCCGCCAGCAGCCTCTCGCGGACCTCGTCCGGGGTGCCGTCGCCGTCGACGGTGAGCACGAGGTCGCGCGCGGCGTAGGCGTCGAGGATCGGGGCGGTCGAGGCGGCGTACACCTCCATGCGGTGCCGGATCGTCTCCACGGTGTCGTCGGCGCGGCCTTCGATGGACGCCCGGTGCACCAGGCGCGCCACCATCACGTCCCGGGGCACGTCGAGCACGATGACCAGATCGAGCGACTCGCTGCGGCCGGCCAGGAGGTCGTCGAGGGCCTTGACCTGCGCGAGCGTGCGGGGATAGCCGTCGAGCAGCCAGCCCGCGGCCGCATCCGGCTCGGCGAGGCGCGCGGCGACGACGGCGTCCGTCACGTCGTCCGGGACGAGACCGCCCGAGGCCATGATCGCCCCGACCTGCCGGCCCAGCTCCGACCCGGAGGCGGCGGCCGCCCGAAACATGTTGCCGGTCGAGATCGCGGGGATCGAGTAGTGGTCGGCGACGGCGCCGGCGAGCGTCCCCTTACCGGCACCGGGCGCGCCGGTGATGAGCAGCCTCATCGGACCTACCTCCTTGTAGGGCGCAGGACCTCCCCGCGTCCCGGATGACTCTACCGCGTCATCCGGGCGGGCACACTACTTCAGGAAGCCCTCGTAGTGGCGCTGGTGCAGCTGGGACTCGATCTGTTTCACGGTGTCCAGACCGACGCCGACCATGATGAGCAGGCTCGTGCCGCCGAAGGGGAACTTGCCGGACGCCCCGAGGTACACCAGGGCGAGCGTGGGAATCAGCGCGATGATGGCCAGGTACAGCGAGCCGGGCACGGTCAGGCGGTTCAGCACGTACCCCAGGTAGCTCTCGGTCGGTTGGCCCGCCCGGACGCCCGGGATGAACCCGCCGTACTTCGCCATGTTGTCGCTGACCTCCTTCGGGTTGAAGGTGATCGCCACGTAGAAGAAGCAGAAGAAGATGATCAGGCCCAGGTACAGGGCGTTGTACCAGAAGCCGTCCTGCTTGCCGCCCAGGTGCTGATGGATCCACAGCGCCCCGGCGCCGTTCGGGTTGAACATGGCGTACAGCATCGGCAGGTACAGGATCGAAGAGGCGAAGATGACCGGGATGACGCCGGACTGGTTGACCTTCAGCGGGATGTAGGTGGTGCTGCCGCCGAGGAGCTTGTTGCCGACCATGCGCTTCGCGTACTGCACCGGGATGCGGCGCTGCGCCTGCTCGACGAACACGACGGCCGCCATGACGAGCAGGCCGATCGCCAGCACGATGACGAAGATCAACAGGCCCCGGTTACCGGGGAAGTTCATGCGGACGGCCCACATGCCCGTCGGGAACTGGGCGATGATCTGCGTGAAGATCAGCACGCTCATGCCGTTGCCGATGCCCCGGTCCGTGATGAGTTCGCCGAGCCACATGATGATGGACGTGCCGGCGGTCATCGTCAGGATCATCACGATGATCGCGAAGATGCTCTTGGAGTAGACCACGTCGCCCGCCCCGGAGAACATGTTGCCGCTGACCGCGAGCATCGTGAAGCTTGTCGCCTGAAGCACGGCGAGGACGATCGTCAGGTACCGCGTGTACTGGGTGATCTTCTGCTGGCCGGACGAGCCCTCCTTCTTCAGCGCCTCGAGCCGCGGGATCACGACGGTCAGCAGCTGCAAGATGATGGACGACGTGATGTAGGGCATGATGCCGAGCGCGAAGACCGCCAGCCGCAGCAGGGCGCCGCCGCTGAACAGGTTGATCATCGCGTACACGCCCGCGGCCGTACCGGTGTTGGCGACATCGGTGGCCGCCTTCAGGGCGGCCATGTTCACGTTCGGCACGGGGATGGAGGACCCGAGCCGGAAGATCACCAGGATGCCCAGGGTGAAGAAGAGTTTCTTGCGCAGGTCCGGCGTACGGAACACTTGAGCGAAGGCGGACAACATCGCAGGCGCTCTCCTTGCTGAGTCTAGGCACGTGACATCGCGCCGCCGCAAGCGACGGCAACCGTCCCAGCGTAGCCCAGGCCCCCGCGATTCCCGAATCCCGGAGGCGCTCGAATCAGGCCGGGACGCCGGTCGACGCGCGGTGGAACCGGTGGGGCCGAACCCACGGATCGTGCGTCCAGGCAAGCCAGGCGAACGCCACCATCGCCGCCACGCCGACCGACACGGCCGAGTTCGTCCACGCGACGCTCACCGCGTCGAACCCGAGCATGACGAGCGTGCCCCACACGGCGATCCGGATCGTACGGCGCCCGATGTCGGCCAGCGGGGCGAGCGTGACGCACCACTGGACGTACCAGGATCGCAGGGCCGGGCCGGCGAGAGCCGTCACCAGGTAGCCCCACACGAGGAAGGTCAGGGGTTTCCGGCGGGCCACCGTCAGCGCCAGGACGCCGATGATGAGCACGCCGATCACCGCCACGACGGTCTCGGTCACCCCCACCACCGCCGCGTGGCTCGGACCCGGCGCCAGCCGGTCCGCGACCCACTGCAGGCCGGCGCCGAGCAGCCGGGACGGCGCCAGCGACATGGCCCGGCCGGGCACGACGACCGAGCCGAGCCATCCCAGGTCGAGCCCCGTCGCGAAGCTCACGCCGAGGAACGTCCCGACGGCGACGACGAGGCTCGCCGCCACGCGGCCCGCCGTGATCAGCACGTCCCGCCGCTGCCAGGTCGCCCAGGGTCGCACAATGAGCGGCAGGACGTACGCGGCCAGCAGGGCCGGCTGCTTGATGGACGCCGCCACGCCGATCACGACCGCGCCGGCGAGCCACCACCACCCGGACAGCCGGGGCCAACGGGCCGGCCCCGGCCAGAAGGCGCACCACAGGCCGAGGACGACGAGGCCGACCATCAGCGCGTCGTTGTGGGCACCGCCGAGGAAACTGATGATCAGCACCGGGTTCAGCAGCGCGAACCACCAGGTGAAGCCCACATCGGCCCCCATCCGCCGGGCGATCCGGGGCATGAGCGCGACGATGAGCACGACGCCGAGCAGCGCCGGAAGGCGCATCGCCCACGCCGCGAGGTAGGGACGGAAGCCGCACGCCACCACGAGGATCTGGTTGATGGTCAGGCTCAGGGGACCGTACGGCGAGGGGGTCATGCGCCACAGCCAGTCGACCTGGTCGGCGAACGCCCCGGGCAGATAGCCGGGGCCGACGTCGTACGGGTTGATGCGGTTGTGCAGGAGCCAGCCCTGCGCGGCGTAGGCGTACGCGTCGTGGCTGAAGATCGGCGGCGCGACCAGGAGCGGGGCCGCCCAGATCACGAACACGGCCCCATAGTGCACCGCGGGCATGCCGGGACCGCCCGTGCGGGTCGACTGGTGCGACCCGGCCGGGTCGGGGGGGCGCAGCCGGAACCAGGCATCGACGAGGAGCAGCAGCCCGGCCATCGTCAGCGCGGTGCCGGCCATGGCGACGGGCAGGCTCGTGGCCAGCGACTGGTTGTTGCCGTACAGCTTCCAGAACGGCGACGAGCGCGGCAGGTACGACGGCGTGAGCGCGCCCAAGGCGATCAGGAGCGACCCGGCGAAGCCCCGGCGCACTTCGCGCAACCGCCAGGCCGGCGCGAACCGCGCCAGGAGACGGGCGGGACGGCCCGGTGCGCCCGCGTCCCCACGTCTTGGCTGCTCGCTCACGAGGCACCAGCCTACAAACAAGACGTGGCGCCGACGGGCCGATAGGGTGGGTGTCATGACGACGCCGGCCCTGATTTTCGACGACTTCGACCCTGCCGTGCGGGCGCAGGACGACCTGTTCCGCCACGTGACCGGCGGCTGGCTCGCCCGGGTGGCGATCCCCGACGACCGGGCCCGCTACGGCGCGTTCGAGACGTTGCGGGAGGCGGCCGAGCACGCCGTGCGCCAGATCGTCGCCGAGTGTGCGCCGACGGACGACCCGTGCGACCCGGCGACCCAGATCGCGCACCTGTACGCCGCCTTCATGGACGAGGATCGCATCGAGGCGCTCGGGGCCGCGCCGCTGGCGGACGTGTTCGCCCGGATCGATGCGATCGGCTCGACGGAGGACCTGTCGGCGTACCTCGGCTGGGCGGCGCGGCACGGCCTTGAGAGCCTCGTCGGGATGGGGGCGGAGGCCGATCCGGGTGAGCCCACCCGCTACGCCTGGTTCGTCGTCCA
>WQUE01000058.1 GCA_009785885.1 Actinomycetes bacterium | reverse complement strand
TGGCGGAACACGTTCGCCGAGTGCTTGGCCGTGTGGTCGGTGATGCGGTAGGCGGCGCGCGTGGCGAGCATCGAGGCGAACCCGGCGACGAGCGGCGCGACCAGCGCCGGCAGCAGGATCTTGGAGACGATGACGCCCGGATGCACCCCGGCCAGGCCGGAGGCCACCACGACCGCGCCGATCAGGCCACCGAAGATTGCGTGCGACGAACTGGAGGGTAGGCCGGCGAGCCAGGTGATGAGGTTCCAGATGATCGCCGCCGCCAGGCCGGCGAACACGGCCTCGGTCGTGACGAGCGTGTCGTCGACGATGCCGTGCGATATCGTCTTGGCCACCTCGGTCGACATGGATGCGCCGATGAAGTTGAGGACGGCGGCGACCAGCACCGCGATCTTCGGGCTGAACGCGCCGGTGGCAACCGAGGTCGCCATCGCGTTCGCCGAGTCGTGGAAGCCGTTCGTGAAGTCGAAGACCAGCGCCGTGGCGACCACGACGATGACGAGGGCGAGGGAGACCGTCATGGTGTCGCCTCGCGCGGTTCTGGGACGGGGTTCACCGCTTGTTCGCACATCCATTCCCGGCTGGCCGCCGGCTTCGTCACGCACCTGTCCAGCGGGACCAGCATAGCCGTGCCGATGGCACACGGCTGGGGGCCTTTCGGGCGTCCCGCCACCGTGACCGGGGTGTTTCGCGTCGCACCCGGCCCCTGTCCCCACCGGCGCTCCACACCGTCCGGCGGCGGGCGCGTGACAAGGTGTGATGGAAAGCGTCCGCGCGTCTTGCCCTGTGAGACGAACCGGCCGGATCCTGAGACGAGATGGGGAAGCACGTCCCCGCATGGCGCGTGCGTCCGGACCGGGCCGGCTCCAGCGCGCCGCCGACCAAGCGCACAGGCAATTGACAGATAACCGACAGCACATTCGCGGCCTTCGGGTGTCATGATCGGGCCATGACAAGTCAACCCGCAGAGCCACTGACCCGGCTCGACGGCTCTCCCATCCACATCCTGGCGGTCGACGACGAACCCAGCCTCACCGAACTGCTCAGCATCGCCATGCGCTACGAGGGCTGGCACGTGACCACCGCTGCGACGGGCCTTGACGCGGTCAAGAAGGCCCGCGACGTCAGCCCCGATGCGATCGTGCTCGACATCATGCTGCCCGATTTCGACGGGCTGGAGGTCATGCGGCGAATCCGGGCGGAACAACCCGACGTGCCCGTGATCTTCCTCACCGCGAAGGACGCGGTCGCCGACCGTATCACGGGCCTGACCGCCGGCGGCGACGACTACGTCACGAAACCGTTCAGCCTGGAGGAGCTGATCGCCCGGCTGCGCGGCCTGCTGCGCCGCACCGGCGCGGCGGCCTGGTCGAGCCGCAGCATCCTGCAGGTCGGCGACCTGGTCATGGACGAGGACTCCCACGAGGTCACGCGGGGCGGCACCGAGATCAACCTCACGGCCACCGAGTTCGAGCTGCTGCGCTTCCTCATGCGCAACCCGAAGCGCGTGCTGAGCAAGGCGCAGATCCTCGACCGCGTGTGGAACTACGACTTCGGTGGCCAGGCGAACGTCGTCGAGCTGTACATCAGTTACTTGCGCAAGAAGATCGATGCGGGGCACGCGCCGATGATTCACACGATCCGCGGCGCCGGCTACCTGATCCGGCCGGCCGTCGAGGCCTGAGCGAGCCGTGGCGCAGTACGCGAGCGATCCGGCGGCCGGGGCCGATCCCACCGCCCTCCCGCTCCGCCCGCTCGGGCGTGGCACGCTGTCGCGCCGCCTGATCATCCGGGTCGCCGCACTCGTGGCGGCCCTCACCATCATCCTCGACGCCTGCAGCATCGTGATCGCCTATCGCGTCACGCGCGACGGGCTCGACCAGCAACTGCTCACCGCCATGCGCGGGCAGTCGATGCTCATGACCGCCCAGGGTGCCGGCAGCTGGCGGGCCACCGACGGCTTCGAGATCCTGATCACCGGCCGTTTCCTGAGCCAGGCTGTCTTCGTGGACGGCCAGCCGCACGACGCCCTGACCGCCGGGCAGCTCGCCCCCCTGACCGCCGTGTCGTCCAGCCAAGTCGCCACGATCAGCGGCGCGCCGGTCTACATCGGCAGCGTGACCATCCCCGGGCTCGGCCAGTACCGCGTCGTCCGGCAGATCGCCCCGGGTTTCCAACACATCATCGGCCTGCCGCTGGAGCAGGTCACGTCCGTGATCGCACGCCTCATCGCGATTGAGATCATCATCACGGCGGGTGTGGTGATCCTCTCCGCGTTCGCTGTTGCCGGCGTCGTCCGGTTGACCCTGCGTCCTCTGACACACCTGGCCAGGACGGCCTCGACGGTCGCACACACGCCGCTGGACCGCGGCGAGGTGCAGCTGCCGGCCCGGGTCGCTCCCGAGGCGGCCGACCCGGCCAGCGAGATCGGACGCGTCGGCCTGGCGCTGAACACGATGCTCGACAACGTGCAGTACGCCCTGGACGCCCGGCAGCGTTCGGAGACGCAGGTACGCCAGTTCGTCGCCGATG
>WQUE01000057.1 GCA_009785885.1 Actinomycetes bacterium | reverse complement strand
GCGGGGGAGTCGTCCATCAGCGAATGCCAGAACGCGCTGGCGGCCGCCGTGTCGCCGGCCTCCTCCAGCCGTTGGGCGCCGCGGAGGGCCGCGAACCGGGCGAGGCCGGTGTTGCCGAGACGGCGGGCGCCGAGCGACGCGTCGCGGAACTCGTCGAGGCTGTCCTGGCGCAGGCCGGAGTCCATCAGCAGCTCGGCACGCAGGATCTGGGCGCGCACGGCAGCCACCGGATGCTCGGAGACCTGGTAGCGCTGGCTGAGATCGGACGCCAACGCCATCGCGGCGTCGGTGCGCTGGGCGGCGCGCAGCACCCGGATGCGGCTCTCGGTGAGTTGGAGCGTCTCCACGTCGAAATCCCACTCCAGCTGCGCCTGCAGCCCGGGATCGGACCAGGTGCGGGCCTCGAACTCGTCGTTGAGCCGCTGTGCGGCGTCGAGCGCGGCCAGCGCCGCATCGGGACCGTCCGCGATGTAGGTGGCCTGGATTCGCTCGCGGGCCACGACGAGACGCAGGCGGGGCGTGCCCTCCGCGCGGGCCAACTCGTCCGCCAGGTCGTACTCGTGCAGCGCCTCCAGCGCATCCTTCCCGGTCAGCAGTTCCGCCAACTCGAAATGGGCCAGCGGCAAGGTCTCGCGCTCGTCCGGGAGGCCCTCCAGATCGTCGATGGCGGCCCGCATCAGGTACTCGGCATCGTCGTCGTCGTGGCCGAGGTCGGCCATCTCGCGCCGGCGCATCAGGTGCGCTCCGGCGCGGCGGAGGTGTGCGCGGGCCTGCAACAGGTCGTGGCGGCGGCGGGGCACGGTCGTCAGGGCCTCGTCGCCGAGGACCGCCAGGGCGTCGCGCAGATAGTAGGCCGCCTCGTCGAGACGGTTCTCGTGGCCGAGCAGTTCGACCAGCATGAGGCTCGTGGCGGCGACACCCTCCAGGGCGTCCGCCTGGAGCGCCGCCCACCGCGCCCGCAGCATGTCGCGCTCGCTGCCCGCCAAGTCGTCGTCGAACACGACCCGGGCGCGCTGCACCAGCACACCGACCAGCGCATCCAGCTCACCGGCCTCGCCCGCCGTCTGTTCGGCGGCGATCTGGTCGGCCAGCGCGCCCTCCCGCTGGTTCGCCACCTGGAGGCGCACCAGGGCCCGGCGGGCCAGCAGGAGGGCCCGGACGGCGGGCCATTCGCCCGGCTGGAGCGTGTCCAGGCAGGCGTCGAGCACGTCGGCGGCGCGGTCCGGCATCATCGGCAGTGTTCCCCGCAGGGCGGCCAAGGAACGCTCGTCGGCGCCGAGCGGCGGCGGGGCGGCGACGAGGGCTTCGATCTCGTCGGTCATGCCCGCCAGGACGCTCTGCGCCTCGGACAGTCCCACGAGTCGCAGGCGCACGGTCAGCCGCTGCACGCGCGTGCCGTCCGCGTCGGTCGGCGTGATCGCTGCCAGGACGGCGGGGATATCCAGGGCGTCGATGTCGACTCGCTGCTCGACCAGACGGGCGTCGGCCGGCAGACCGAGTCGTCGGTATCGCTCGGCGATCGCGTGTGCCTCGACCGTCTTGGGGTGGGTCGGGTGATACTCCGCGAAACATGCCGCGTAATCGAGGTCGACGGCGGCGCGGGACGCGTCCGGCGAAACGGTCGCCGCCACGAGGTCGTCCCGGTGGGCCTGCCAGAACGTCAGGACGTCGGCGGTGTTCGCCTGACCGCCCCAGCGCTGCACCTGCCGTAGCCGGTCGCGCAGCCCAACGACGTCCAGCCCATCCAGATCGTCGGTCGGCGGGGCGAACGGGTGCTCGTTGCGCCGGGTCAGACGGGCGGCGAGGAACGGGGCCGGGCTGCCGTCGCGGTGGCCGGCCAGCGGCAGCACGGTGCCGGGACGGGACGCGGACGGGAGATCGTCGAGCAGCTGGTCCAGGCGGCGGCGGTGGTGGCCGGTTTGGTTGCGCCGGTCGAACCGGTCGGCGAGGCGCCGGGCGCGGGCGCCCGTCCAGTCGGCCACGTCGCCGATCGCCGGGTGGTGGCCGTCATGGATCGGCAGGGTGTGACCGCCGAGGCCTTGGCGCGTGGCCTCCGCCAGCACGCCGTGGGCGGCCATGAGCAGGTCCAGCCGGCTCAGGGGGTCGGCCCGGTCCGCACTGCGCAGCAGGGGCAGCCACCAGCGCAGCAGTTCGAGTCCCACCTCGATCACCCCGCCGCGCAGGCACGTCGTCAGTTGGCGGGTCAGCCAGTCGAGGCCGGCCAATCCTGGCCGGTGGCTCACCGCGTCCGCCAGCGTGTGGGCCATCAACCCGGCGGCCTGCTCCGGCATGCCGAGTCGCAGCACGGCCAGCGGCAGATGCGTCAGAACCATCCCGGGCGTGGCCAGGTCGACGGCCTCATGGTCGTGGCCGAGGGCGGCCAGGTGGTCGACCTTCAGTTCGGTCTCCTCGACCGCGTCGGCGGACATCTCCGAGCGGGGCATCCGGGCCCACGCCTGGTAGCTGGCATCGGCGCCCTGGTGACCGAACCGGTGCAGATCCAGGAGGTAGCCGCATCGGGCGATGGCCACGTCGGCGTACCCCGCCTGTCGCGTCTGGCGTTCCAGGCGGGCCAGCGCCGTCCCCAAGTCGGCGAGCGTGACGTGCGGGTGCCGCAGGCCGTCCGTCAAGAGCCAGGTCGACTGGTGGAGGATCTCGTATTGCTCCCACCACCCGATCCATGAGGCTTGGCGGTCGAGTTGCGTCACCAGCCACGTCAGCGTCGACGCCAGCAGCTCCCATCGCCGGGGACGACGGTGCAGGGCGGGACCCAAGCTCAACCGGGCGTGGCCGGCGATGTCGGCGAAGCCGGCCGCGTCCGCGGCGTCCGCGAATTCGGCGAGTGCGTCGGCCGCCCGTTGACTGCCGGGGGCGGCCAGCCGTGTCAGTTGTTGCGCGAAGACGGCGTGACGGTTCCGGGCGGGCACGGAACGTGGCGTGACCAGTGGCATGCTCGCCTCCCTTCGCCTTTCCCGGGGCGCGGGGGTCGACCGGCGTGCCCCGGGGCTTAGTGCAGCGCCTGACCGCTGGCACCCAGCTTAGCCAATCGGGAGTGGGCTGGACCCGGGGCTCACTCAGGCCGGCATCCACCGCCGGCCCGTGAGGGCGCGGCCGAGGGTGACGTCGTCGGCGTACTCCAGCTCGCCGCCGACGGGCAGGCCGCTCGCCAGACGCGTCACCCGGATGTCCGGCAGGTCCACCAGTAGCCGCGTGATGTAGGTGGCGGTCGCGTCCCCCGACAGGTTCGGGTTGGTCGCGAGGATCACCTCGGTGACCCCCGTATCGGACAGCCGGGTCAGCAGTTCGCGCAGCCGGAGGTCGGACGGGCCGCGTCCGTCGATCGGCGAGATGCACCCGCCGAGCACGTGGTACAGGCCATGGAACTCGCGGGTGCGTTCGATGGCGGCGACATCCTTGGACTCTTCGACGACGCAGATCACGCCCGGGTCGCGCCGGGGGTCGGCGCAGATGCGGCACAGGTCGTCCTGGCTGAGGTTGAAGCACACGCGGCAGAACCGCATGGTCGCCCGCGCGTGCGTGATCGCCGCGGCCAGACGTTCGACGTCGTCGGGCGGCTGGTCGAGTAGCCAGAACGCGATCCGCTGGGCTCCTTTCGGGCCGATACCGGGGAGGCGGCCCAGTTCCGCCATCAAGTCCTGGACCGGGCCGTCGTACACGTTCACAGGCCGAGTGCCGACAGGTCGGGCAGGGCGGGCATTGCGGCCTGGACGGCGGCACTCATCTGGGTGTGCGCGGCGCGCGCGGCGGCGATCACCAGATCGGCCAGGCCTTCGGGGTCGTCGGGATCGATCGCGGCGGGGGCGATGGTGAGGCCGACCAGTTCACCCGTGCCGAGGATCGTCGCGGTGACCAGGTCGCCTCCGGCGGTTCCGGTGTAGCGGGCTGCCTGCAGGTCGGCCTGCGCCTGCTGGAGCTGGGCCTGCATCGCCTGGGCCTGCGCCAGCAGGTCCGACATATCGAAGCCTTCAGGGAACACGGTTGTCCTTTCTGGTCCGCCTGGGTACGCACCCTCGCGGGAATGAGCTTAGTGTGACCGGCGTCGGAGCTCCTAGTCGTCGTCCGGATCGTCGATCGGCTGGGCGCCCAGGATGTCGACGAGGAGGTCCGCGGCCACCTCGTCGGCGTCATCGATGCCGACGTCGTCGAGGTTCGTGTCGGCGACCGGGTCGGGCATGTCATCCGGTTCGGCCGCGGCAGGACGCGCCGCCCCGGCCTCGCCGGGTGGCCGAGACGCGGACGGTGCCGGACCGGGCGATGGCGGGCCCTCCGGCGCGGCGACCCGTGCGGTGTCGGACGCGCCGACGATGGCCCGAACGGTGACATCCGTGTGGAGCACGGCCCGCAGGGCCTCGGTGAGGACGGTGTCGTGGCCCTGGGTGAAGCTCTCCCGCAGGCCGGGCGTGGCCAGGGCGACGATCACGGCCCCGTCGGCCACGTCCGCGACGGCGACGTTCTGGTTGACGATGAACCACGTGGCGCGTCGCCGGTGCTTGATTTCGTCGAGTACCTGCGGCCACAGCGCGCGCAACTGGGCGAGGGACGGCAGGGGACCGGTCGCCACCGGTGGTGTCGTGTCCGGGACGGACGGGCCGGCGGGACGCTGCCACGGGGGACGCGCGGGCGCGGGACGCTGCTGGGGGGGCGGGGCGGCCACGGCCGGGGTCTCGGCGGGCCGGAACCCCGCGCGGCTGCGGCCGGGCTCGTCGTCGCCGGGTGGGGTCCGCGGGGCGCGTTCGGCGGGGGGCGTGGCCGCGAGGCGTCGCTCCAACCGGTCGAGGCGCCCGGCGAGGCTCGCATCGGGTGCCGCGGTGGCCCCGAGCAGCACCCGGGCGCACATCAGTTCCAGATGCAGCCGGGGGGCCGTCGTGCCGCGCATGCCGGTCAGCCCCGCTGCCATCACCTCGGCCGCGCCCGTCAGCCGGGCCGATCCGAGGGCGCTCGCCTGTGCCCGGAGACGCTCGGCCTGGTCGGCGCTCACGTCGATCAGGCCCGAACCGGTCGCGTCCGGCACCTGGTCGATGATGATGAGGTCGCGCAACCGTTCGAGGAGATCGGCGGCGAACCGGCGCGGGTCGCCGCCGGCGTCGATGACGTGCCCGACGGCGGTGAAGACGCGCCGGCCGTCCCCGGCGACGAACGCGTCGACGATCTCGTCGAGCAGCGCATCCGGGGTGTAGCCGAGCAGTGCGGCGGCCGCCTCGTAGCTGACCCCGTCCGGGCCGGCGGCGCCCAGCAGTTGGTCGAGCACGCTCAGGGCGTCTCGCACCGACCCGGCGCCCGCGCGCACGACGAGCGACAGCACCCCGTCGGCGACGTGGACCCCCTCCTCGGCGCAGATCGTGCCCAGGTAGCCGGACAGGACCTTCGGCGGCACGAGGCGGAACGGATAGTGGTGGGTGCGCGAGCGGATCGTTCCGATGACCTTCTCGGGTTCGGTCGTGGCGAAGATGAACCTGACATGGGGCGGCGGCTCCTCGACGAGCTTCAGCAGCGCGTTGAAACCCGCCGGTGTGACCATGTGCGCCTCGTCGATGATGTAGACCTTGAAGCGGCTCTGGACCGGGGCGAACTGGGCGCGTTCCCGCAGGTCCCGGGCGTCGTCGACGAGACCGTGCGTCGCCGCGTCCAACTCGATCACGTCGATGCTGCCCGGCCCGCCGGTGGCCAGATCGCGGCAGCTCTGACAGGTTCCACAGGGCGTCGGCGTCGGTCCCTGCGCGCAGTTCAGGCAGCGTGCGAGGATGCGGGCGCTGGTCGTCTTGCCGCAGCCGCGGGGGCCGGAGAACAGGTAGGCGTGGTTGACCTTGTTGTTGGTCAGGGCGCGCATCAAGGGCTCCGTGACGTGCTCCTGGCCGATGACCTCCGCGAACGTGTCCGGACGGTAGCGGCGGTACAAGGCCAGCGGCGCGTCGCTCGTGGGGGCGGTGGCGGGTTCGGCGGGTGGGGGCGTGTCGGGGGCCTTGGCGCGGGGGGTTTTCGCTGTCGCCGTCGTCTTCGCCGCCCGCGAATGGGGTTTCGTCTCGCCTGCCGATGGCTTGCCTGCCCTGTCGTCGTCCACGGGTGCAAGCCTACGTGGCGGCACCGACGAGTTGCCAGGCGCACCGGGCGGGACGTGATTCCGGGGATGAAAGAGCGGCTCTCCGCGCACCCGGTAGAGCCCGCCTGCCTTTGCTGCCTTCCGGCCCTGGAGGATTCAGCGAGGTGCCGCCGCGCGGAGAACCGCCCCACCAGTGTAGCGGGCCGGCCGCGGTTGGCCAATGCGGCTTCAGCGGTGCAGGTAGGGGATCAGCAGGTAGAGGCCGAACAGGACGACGCAGCCGACGAGTGCGAACGCCACCCCGCCGAGCAGCTTGAGTGCGAGGGCGGGCTGGCCGTTCGCCTCGCGGCCGTGCGCCGTGTCGAGGCTGAGGGCGCCGCCGGCCACGAGGGACACGATCGCGACCGCCCCGGCCAGCGTCACGCCCGCGACCTGCAGCAGGGCGATCCAGTTGATGGTCATCGCGTGCTCACCCCCAGTCCCGCAGCGTGTGGTGGATGCTCGTGTCGGTCACGGCGTCGGCCTCGTCCTCGGTGTCGACGTCGGCGACACTCAGGACGTGGGGGGCCCCGGCCTGATCGGGGGCGTTCTCGTACGGCGCCAGCCCGGATTGCGCCGTCAGTCCGACGGACAGGCTCACCTGGTCGCGGGCACTGGTCCACGAGATGCTGTCGAGCACCAACACCGGCCGTCCGGGCCCGGGGCCGATCGCGGCGAGCCGGCCGGTCGACGCCTCGGCCTCGCCCTCGACGTCGTTGACGTTGTGGTGGCTGACCTTGTTGCGGTTGGCCAGCACGAGGATGACGCCGGTGACGGCCGCGAGTAGAACGAGGTCGATGACGAAGCCGTAGGTTCCGGCCCGGTGCGCGAGCCAGGAGGCGAGCGCGCCGATGAGCGCCGCCGCCGGCAGCGTCAGCAGCCAGGCGTACAGCATCTGGCGGGCGACGGCCCAGTTGACGCGTACCTGCCCGCCGACGCCGGAGCCGATGATCGCCCCGGAGCACACGTGGGTCGTCGACAGCCCGAACCCGAGGTGCGCGGAGGCGAGGATCGCGGTCGCGGCGGATGTCTCGGCGGCGAACCCCTGGGGTGGCTGGATGTCGACGAGGCGTTTGCCCATCGTCCGCATGATTCGCCACCCGCCGGAGTATGTGCCGAGCGCGATCGCCAGGGCGGCGGCGATGATCACCCACTCCTTGGGTCCGGTCCCGGGCTCCTGAAGTTTGCCCGTGACGAGCACGAGCGTGATGATGCCCATGGTTTTCTGGCCGTCGGACGTGCCGTGGGCGAGGGCGACCATCGAAGCCGAGATGCGCTGCCCCTGGCGGAACACGTTCGCCGAGTGCTTGGCCGTGTGGTCGGTGATGCGGTAGGCGGCGCGCGTGGCGAGCATCGAGGCGAACCCGGCGACGAGCGGCGCGA
>WQUE01000056.1 GCA_009785885.1 Actinomycetes bacterium | reverse complement strand
AGTGCACCCGCCACCGCCCGACAGTTCGCCGACTCCCGACCGGTGACCATCACCCTCACGGCGGGGATCGATATCCCCTTGATGGCACGTCGCGCGGGGGTGGTGACCACTGGGCCGGGCGGACTGACGCTGGAGTCGGGGAAGGCCGCGGTGTGGGTGGATGGCAGCCCGGTGGTCGGTCTGGCCACGACCACCCCCCTGTACCGGAACTTGTCAGTCGGCGACGCGGGCGCGGACGCCGCGGCCCTGAACCAGGAGTTGGCACGGTTGGGGTACCCGGCACCGCAATCGGACGTGTACACAAGCCAGACCGGCCAGGCCTGGCAGGCGCTGCAGGTGGCGCTGGGATCACCCGCACCGGTGACGGCGTTCGACGTGGACCGGGTCCTGTGGCTTCCCGCCGCAACGGTCCAGGTGAGCGCGTGGCGGGTCACGGCGGGTGTGAGTGTCGCACCGGGCGACGTGTTCGGGGTCGTGCCGGGTCAGGTCATGTCGGCCCACGTAGCCATGGCTGACGGCAGCCCGATACCGGCAGGTTCGCGGACGGTGACGGTGGGTGGCGTGTCCGTCCCCCTGCCCACGGACGGCACCGTGACGGACGGGGGCTTCCTGGGTGCGGCCGTGGCCGTGGCGACGATCGTCCAGACCGACGGCAGCCAGGAGCGACTGCAAACGTCGGGCACCACCGAGTTGGCGCAGCCGATCGCCGTGCTTGGCGTGCCGCCGGTGGCCGTGTTCGGTCTGGCGGGCGATCATGGCTGTGTCCAGGTGGGCGACAGCGGTGTCCCCGTGACCGTTGTCGGGGCGTCCCTCGGCACCACTCTCGTCCGACCCGATGACGGCGCCGGCTTCGATCGCGTGGCGATCGGAACTGGCATCACGGTGACGGGCTGCTGATCCATGTCGGCGTCCGTCGCTGCCCGCCAGGTCGCCCATCGGTTCCCCGGAACGGGCTGGCTGTTCGAGGACGTGAGCTTCGACCTGGTCCCCGGCCGGATATCTGTTGTGACCGGCCCGTCCGGCTGCGGCAAGTCGACGTTGCTGGCCTTGCTGGCGGGGTGGGAGCAGCCCGCGCTCGGCACCATCACGCGTCAGGGTACAAAGAAAGTGCGCTGGGTGTTTCAGAATCCACACGGAGTCGCGGCCCGCACCGCGTTGGACATGGTCGGGTTCGCCTATCTCGTGCAAGGGATGACACGTCGTGAAGCCGATGAGGCTGCGCGGAGCGTGTTGGAGCGGTTCGGGTTGGCGGGTGTCGCGAGCCGGAACTACGCGACGCTGTCCGGGGGCGAGGCGCAACGCTTGATGCTCGCACAGGCGGTCGCCTCACGGCCGGACTTGCTGCTGGTGGACGAGCCCACGGCCCAGCTGGATCGTGCGATGGCCGAGTCGGTGACGGCCAGCCTGGAAGCGCTGGCCGCCGAGGACATGATCGTCGTCGTCGCCACGCACGATCAGGCAGTGGTCCGGCGAGCCGCGCACGTGATCGACCTGGAGGCGGCGCACAAGACGGCACGGGCTGATGGGCCACGGACATGAGGTGGGGAGCGATCTGGTCCGAGGCCTGCCGCAACATCCTCACCGGGACATCGCGCCTGGCCATCGGGTTCCTCACCCTGACGATCCTGTCGGCGGCCTTGAGCCTCACGGACCTCATGGCGATCGCCCGCTTGCAAGCGCAGGCGGCAGCCTATGTGGGCGCCCAGGCAGCGACGCGCGTGCTGGCCACCAAGGGAGGAATCGACCCCCTCGCGTGTGACAGGTTGGCGACTGTGTCGACTGTGGACGATTCCGGCGCCTTGGGCGAGCGGCCCCCCGTGTACCTGGCGGCGATGCCGCAGGTGGCATTGCAGGCGTGGAATGTCAGCCCGGGTCTTGCGGGCGTCATCGGCGTCACCATGCCTCAAGCTGGTGGCGTGTGGATGGAGCGGCAGCTGGCCCAGGTTCTTGGTGCGCAGGTGGGTGACCGCCTGCCCACGCCGCAGGGTGTTCTCGTGGTGGGCGCCATCTTTGAGTGGCCTCAGGATGGCCGGGATCAGCGTCTTTCCTTCTCGATCCTGATTCCCCAGGTCACGGCGGAACCCCTCGATGAGTGCTGGCTCAAGGCGTGGCCTGTCGTCGACGGCAACGATCTGCTGCTCCGCTCGGCGATGCGTGTCGAGGCAGGTTCCGGCTACCTCCCCATCGGCCGCGTCAACGCGTCACTCGGCATGACGCTGGACTCGGCCGAGTTGTTCCGGCTGCGGCTCACGCGCAACGCGCCGCTGCTGCTGCTCGCGATCGGCCTTGCCCTGGGCTACGCCATGAGTGGGGCACGGCGCCTCGAGTACGCCAGTGCCCAACACATCGGCCAGAGGAAACCCGACCAGATGATGGGGTGTGCCATTGAGACATGCGCCTGGGCGGCGACCGCTGCCGCGGTCACCACGCTGACCTTGTGGGTTGTGACACGGGTGGCGAACCTGACCGATCCGGCGAGCCTCATGGCGATCGTCGCCCGGGGGCCGGTGATTGCCGCGGCCGGCGCCATGATCGGTTC
>WQUE01000055.1 GCA_009785885.1 Actinomycetes bacterium | reverse complement strand
GTGGCGGTGCATGGCTCCAGCGGGGCTGACGAAGGCGATGCGCATGGGGTGCCTCCTGGAGTTCGGTCCGGATCAGGCCAGCCTAGCGGATGCGCGCCCGTCCGGCGCCCGTGTGAGAGCGGCCGGCGCCTCACACGGCGATCTCGCCGGTGAGGTAGCGGCGCGCGCGGCCGGCGATGCGGACGCGGTTGCCGGCGAGGCTGCACCACACAGTGCCGCCACGCTGGGACACCTGCCGGGCGACAAGGGAATCCTTGCCGAGTTTCGCGGCCCAGTACGGCGTCAGGGCGGTGTGCGCCGAGCCGGTGACGGGGTCCTCCGGCACGCCGACCCGCGGCCCGAAGAACCGGGACACCATGTCGCAATCGTCGCCCCGGGCGGTCACGATGACGCCCCGGAACTCGAGCGCGCCGATGGCCGCCATGTCGGGCACGAGGGTGCGCACGGCGGCCTCGTCGACCAGTTCGAGCAGGAGGTCGTCGCCGCCCGCCGCGGCCGCAACGATGCCGGCCTCCCCGACGGCCCGACACATCGCCGCCGTGATGGGCAGGGGCCGGGGATCGTTGCGGGGGAAGTCCATCGTGAGACGTCGGTCCTCCCGCGTCACGGTCAAGGCGCCGCTACGGGTCTCGAACGTGACCGTGTCGCCGCTGCCCAGGCCCTCCTCGAACCACACCGCGGCGGTGCCGAGCGTGGCGTGGCCGCACAGGTCGACCTCGGCGGCGGGGGTGAACCAGCGCAGCGCCACGACGTCGCCGGTGGGCACGGCGAACGCCGTCTCGGACAGGTTGTTCTGCGCGGCGATCGCCTGCATCACGGCATCGGACGGGAACGCGTCCATGAGGCACACCCCGGCCGGGTTGCCGTGGAAGGGCTCGTCGGTGAACGCGTCGACGACGAAGTAGCGCATGCTCGTTCCTCTCGGTCAGGGTGCCCACGCTATCGTCTCGTCGCCGGGCGCCGGCGAAACATCCACCGGCGTGCCAGACTGAGGGCACAGTCGAGGCGCGTGGAAGGGCGGACGATGAAGCTCCTGGTGCTGGGTGGGACGGGGTTCGTGTCCCGGCGGATCGCCGCCGAGGCGCTCGCGCGTGGTCACGACGTCGTGTGCGCCGCCCGGGGCGTGCACGGGGCGCCGCCGGCGGGTGCATCGTTCGTCGCGTGGGACCGGGTGGACCCCGTGCCGGACGGCCTGGTCGCCATGCGGCCGGACGGCGTGGTGGACGTCTCCGGTACGCCTGCCCATGTGTCGCGGGCGGTCGCGGCGTTCCCGGGCGCGCACTGGGTCTTCATCTCGACGCTGAACGTGTACGTGGACGAGTCACGGCCGGGCGCAAGCGCGGACGACAGCGCGCTGGTGGCCCCGCAGGCCGACGGCGATCCGCGCGCCGATCCGGCGGCGTACGGGCCCATGAAGGTGGCCTGCGAGGAGGCTGTGCGGGCCGGTGCCGAAGCGTCGCTGGTGTTGCGGCCGGGCCTGATCGTTGGTCCGGACGATCCGTCGGGCCGTTTCGCCTACTGGCCGCATCACGCCGCGCTGGCCGCAGCGGACGGGGCCGGGCTGCTCGTGCCCGGCACGCCGGACGATCCGGTGCAGTTCATCGACGTGGGAGACCTGGCCGCCTGGGTGGTCCGCGCCCTGGAGACGCGGGTGAGCGGGTGCCTCGACGCGATCGGGCCATCGCTGACCCGGCGCGCGTTCGTCGACGGGCTCGTGGCGGGTGTCGGTGGGGGAGCGGAGCCGGTGTACGTCCCCTCGGGCGTGCTCGTTGACCACGGCGGGGCCGAATGGTCGGGGCCTCGGTCGATTCCGCTGTGGGTCGCGGACCCGGCGGCGTCCGGTTTCATGGCGCGAGAGGTGAGCGCGTCCCTGCGGGCCGGCCTGGCCGTCCGCCCGCTGGCGGACACCGTGCGGGAGACCCTCGCGTGGTTGCGTTCGACGCCCGATGCCCCCATCACGGGCCTGACTCGCGACGAAGAACGCCGGCTACTGGATGACTGGCGGCACCGCACCGCCGCACGCACGTGAGTGAGGCCGGCAACACTCACGGCCTTGGGGGGACCGGCAGGCCGTGCCGGGCGAACATCGCCGCGGTCTCGGCAAGCCAGAGCTTCGCCCCGATGAGTTCCCGGTAACGGACCGTCTTCTCGCGTCCCGCCGCCTTCAGCGCGGCCAGTTCCCCGGGGACGCCCTCCAGCGCGGCACCCAGTTCCTCCCACACGTCCTCGAACGCGGCCAAACGCGCCACAGCAGCGTCCCACTGCTCCGGTGGGACGGTCCACCCGGCGCCGTCCTGCCTCGTCAACCGTTCCATGCGAGGGCCTCCTGTCGTCCCGTGGCCATCCTGCCACGCGTTTGGCGTGGTACGTTCCTGACCATGGAACCAGACCGCGACGACACCGCCTCGCCGGCGATGACGCGTCCCACGTGGATGCAGGTCGACCTCGGCGCGATCTCCCGCAACGCGTCCGCGATCATGGCGCACGCGGGGGCGCGGGACATGATCGCCGTGCTCAAGGCCGACGGCTACGGGCACGG
>WQUE01000054.1 GCA_009785885.1 Actinomycetes bacterium | reverse complement strand
TTCTTCGACCGCGTGTGGAAGGGCACCTTGAGCTACGCGGAGATGAGCGCGACGTGGTGGCCGAAGGCCCTGGCGACCGTGCGTGGCTCGACCATGCCCGACGACATCTACCAGGGCAGGTACGGTCCGAGGCTCTTCATCTTCTTCGGACCCCAGCCCGATCCGTTCGGCCACTGCCGCGTCTGGGACGGCTACATGACCAAGGCCGGCTACGCCCCGCAGAAGATCAACTCGAACTTCGCCTGGAACGTCGTCCGCGACGAGCTCGACGGCCTGTCGCGCCCCTCGTCCACCAACGGGGAGACGAACTTCGGCAACTCCAACGGCGCCAAGTTCGACCTGACCCAGGGCGCGCTGAAGGACGCCGTCGCCACGGGCCGCGTCACGATCCACCCCGCGCACGTGGTCACGGCCATCGGGCAGCAGGCCGACGGCAAGTTCTGGGTGACGTTCGACGTGATCGATCCGTTCGGCAACGTCGTCCGCAAGGCCGTCACCGTGACCTGCGACAAGCTGGTGCTGGGCGCCGGCTCCATGGGCACCACCGAACTGCTGATGCGCGCCCGGCGTGCGGGCACGCTGAAGAACCTCAACGAGTTCGTCGGACAGGGCTGGGGCACCAACGGCGACGCGGCCCTCATCTTGCGTAACTCCTTGTCGGCCGGCCTGACTCAGGGCAACCCCTCACCGTCGCGCATCCTCGACGAGGGCGCCGGCCACCTGCCGGTCACCCTGGAGAACTGGGCCGTGCCCGGCGTGGGGGTGAACCCGTCCCTCATCGGCCTCGGCCTCATCGCGTCGTTGGGCATGGTCTTGGACGACACCAGGTCCACGTTCACCTACAACCCGGCGACCGACACCACCGCCACCCGCACTCAACTGCGCATGGACGGCAAGCCCATGGGCGGGGCCACTCTGGACTGGCTGCCCTCCGGCAACGACCAGGCCATCGCCTCGATGCGCGCGGTCATCAACCGGGTCGCCAGCGTCAACGGGGTCAGCGCCGGCGTGCCCGGGCTGGTCCCGGACGTCAACGCGTCCTTCACCGCCCACCCGTTGGGCGGGGCGGTGCTCGGCAAGGCGACCGACGCCTACGGCCGCATCGCGGGCCACCCGGGCCTGTACGTGGTGGACGGCGCGCTGATCCCAGGTTCGGCCGGGACGGTGAACCCGACGCTCACCATCGCCGCGTTGGCCGAACGCAACGTCGCCCAAGTGATCGCGAAGGGAGCCTGAGCCGGGGAGATGAGTTGTCGCTGATCCGGGTGCCCGCCGTGGTCTCGCCCTCGCGCAAGCCAGGGTGGCTTCAGCGGGCAGGCGTCCATCTGGCCCGACCCTGACCGCGGGGGCGTCTTTTCCGCCTTGTTCGACGGAGAAGGCGCCCCGGAGGTGAGGACGGCGGCCCTCAGTTCCAGCATTCCGCCTGATTCCCGGATGTGGGCCCGTGGATGAGCTGAACGGATTCGGTCAGGGCCAGGGCAGGCGTATGGTCTCGGTGCCGCACACGAGCATCGCCGGGCAGGCCTGCCCGGCGGGGACCTCGGACGTGCTGTACTCGTAGAGCGTCATCGCGCTGCCCTCCGTCTCGACGTGGTAGCCGGCGTGGACCGTGCAAGAGCCATCGCCGGCGACGAACATGACGGTGATGGTTTGCCGATCGGCCGAGATGTCCATGAGTCTCCACGGCATGCTTTGCCCTGCGTTGACGCCGGTCGGACTTCCCGGTGTCGGGGCGGTCAAGGGCAGAGTGCTCGGCGCCCAGGGTTGAAGAGGGTCAAGTCCCAGCGGAGTGGAGCCTGGCCCTCCCGCACCGCTTGGGCCCGATGCCTGTCCGGCGCATCCGGCAAAGGGCGATGATCAAAGCGACCAGGTGACAGTGGATCGCCCTCGCGGCACCCCTGGACTCGGCATTGTTCGATCCTCCCATCAGGCGGTCGCGTCCCAACCTTGATGTAATTGCGGGAGCGGGTCGGGCTCGTCGGGGTTGATTCTAGGGCAACGCCCACACCCCGGTGCTATCCGGCGTCGCGGTGCAGGACCCGGCGACTCGTCTCGGCGAGGGGCACCGCGAAGCCATCACGGCGGAGATCGCCAGGGTTCGGGACGCCGCACGCCCGCGTTGATCGGCGCTTCCCCTGGTATACGCCTGCGACCCTCCTCGGACCTGCCCGCCGGGTGAAAGTGTCGGGAAACGGGCCCTGTGAGCGCCCCGGATGCGATTGAGGGACACTTGCGACGCGGAATCGCCGGGCGGCGCGTGCGGAAGTGTCCCTGAACCGTCGCGGGGTCCCTGCAGGCGGCCGGTTGCGGGACACTTGTGGATCGTCTGTGGAGCGTGCTTGCCCCCCTGGCTAGGCGGCGATGGCGACGGTTTGGTTCTCGATGTCGGGTGTGTCGGCGGTGTGAGGGTGGAGCGGTCGTGGCGGGTTGAACAGGCGGCGGCGGAGAGCTTCTTGTTGGCGGCTGATCGCCGGGGTGTACACGAGGCCCCGCCAGCCGGTAGCGGCCCGGGATAGCACCCCGTACACGAGCGTCAGGCATGAGGTTT
>WQUE01000053.1 GCA_009785885.1 Actinomycetes bacterium | reverse complement strand
ACGACGTTCCAACGGTGCTACGACAACCGGGAGACGTCCGATGTCGTGACGACGATGGAGCAGGCCAACATCGCCGCCGGATTCAGGAGCACGCCGACGTTCCTCGCGAACGGCAACAAGGCCGACCTCAAGGACACGGCCGCCGACGCCGCCTCGCTCCTGGCGACGCTGACCGCCGCCGCGCAGGTCACCGCGGCCCCGGCGGCGACGACGCCCACCGGCGGTCAGGCCGCGGTCACCACAAGCCCGGCCGCGCCCCTCGCCACCAAACCGACGGCCCCGAGCATCCGCGCGAACGCTGACGACCAGCTCACCCCACCCGATCTGACCAAGGACGGCACGGCGATCGTGTCGAACGCCGCCCAGGCCAAACCGGATGCCATCACGCTGGACATCCACATGGACTACCAGTGCCCGATCTGCAAGCAGTACGAGAACTTCTTCGGGGCATCGCTCGACCAGCTGATCCAGAGCGGCGACGTGCTCGCGCGCTACCACATCCGCAGTTTCCTGGACATCAACCTCAACAACACCTCCAGCCGCCTGGCCGGCATCGCCGCGACGTGCGCCGACACGGTGGGGAAGTTCCAGGCCTACCACAACACCGTGTTCGCCCACCAGCCGAGCGAAGGGACGGGGTTCACCGACGACCAGCTGCGCAACGCCTTCGCCGGGCAGGCGGGCATCGCGGGCGCCGCCCTCACCACGTTCCAGCGGTGCTACGACACGCGCGCCACGCTGAACGTCGTGGAGAACATGGAAAACCTCAACTACGCGGCCGGCATCACCGGCACGCCGACGTTCCTCGCGAACGGTGCGAAGGTCGACCTGACCCAGACGCCCGCCGATCCCGCCTCCATCCTGGCCACGCTGAAGGCCGCCGCCCGGACGAGCTGACCGCGCCCCCGACGGCCTACGATAGCCATCGATCCACCACGCCGAGAAGACCCGAGGAGAACCGTCCAGATGTCCAGCCGCACAGCAGTCAAGGGCCGACCCGCCAACAAGCAGGCCTCCACGAAACTGTCCGCCAGCCCGTCATCGTCGAAACAGCCCCAGACGGCCGCCGAACGGCGGGCGAAGATCGCCGCGGCACGCCGGTCCCAGGACAAGTGGGCGAAGATGTCGAAGGTCCTGATCGTGCTGGCCGTGGTGGTCGCACTCATCATCGTGGTGGTGCTCATCGCCGTGCTCGTCAACAATGCCAAGAACAAAGCGAACCAGGCGGCCGTCGCCCCATCGACGTCGACGGCGACGATCACACCGCCGAATGCGACATCCGACGGCCTGGCGATCCAGGCGAATCCGGACCTGAAGGACGCGACGCTCACCGTCGACCTGCACACCGACTACCAGTGCCCGTACTGCAAGACGTACGAGACGCGGTTCGGCCCGGCCCTGGAGCAGCTGGTCAGGCAGGGCGACATCAAGCTGAACTACCACGTCCGCAGCTTCCTGGACGGCAACCTGAAGAACACGTCCAGCACGATGGCCGCGATCGCCGCGACCTGCGCCGACACGGTGGGGTCCTTCCAGGGCTACCACGACGTCGTCTTCGCCAACCAGCCGCCGAAGGAGGGCACGGGGTACACCGACGACCAGCTGCGAAACGCGTTCGCCACCCAGGCGGGCATCCAGGGCGACAACCTGACGACGTTCCAGCAGTGCTACGACAACCGGTCCACCTCGACCTTCGTCCAGGCCATGGAAAGCGGCAACATGTCCACGGCGATCCCCGGCAACGACGACTTCAAGAACGGGGTCCGCAGCACGCCGACGTTCCTGGTGAACAACAAGACCATCGACCTGAAGACGATGCCGTCCGACGCCGCCGGGATGCTCACGTACCTGAAGAACCTGGCGGGCGTCAGCTAGCCCGTGTCCGCCGCGGGTGGACACGGGGGCTCCACCGGTTTGCGCAAGTGGCCCACGCCCGCGCGTCCGGACGCGTAGGGTGAGGCCAGGAGGCGGAGCATGGCCGCAATAATCCTGGTGGGCACGTGTGGTCGCGCGGTAGGGCGAGGCCGTCGTCGCGCGCGTGAGCGGACGGCCCGGCCATGAGTTCGCCCGTGTCCGCCCTGCTCACGGGGAGCCCGCAACCCAAGGCGAGCTTCCACCTGGTGTTCATCGCCGGTTCGCTGCTGTTCTTCGCGGTGTTCTTCGTCGGGATGGGTGCGGTCATCAGCCCCCTCTACCCGGGGCCGGCAGCGACGACGACCGGCACCATCGTGTCCTCGCCGACCTCGTGGCCCGTCGTCGCCTACACGGTGGACGGCGTGGCGTACGAGGTGAAGACGAAGGAGAACGACCCCTCGCGGCAGGTGGGCCAGCAGCTCACGATGCTCTACAACCCCGGGCATCCCACGCAGGCGAGCACGGTTTCCAGCCGGCGCGTCACCCAGGCTTTCGCGGGCGTCGCGTTCGCCTGCCTGGCCGGGGGCGCGGTCCTGTTCGTGCGGGCCTTCCGGGCCCGGGCCCGGGCACGGTGGGCGGTGGTCCACGGAACACGCTTCCAGGCGACCATCACCGGCGTGTCGCAGAACCCCATGGT
>WQUE01000052.1 GCA_009785885.1 Actinomycetes bacterium | reverse complement strand
CCGACGGCGAAGACGGCGCCGTTCACGCTCGGGCCGAGCGATCCGAACCTGGTGTACTCCGCCACCGTCTCCGGGAACTACTCGACGACGCTGGTGGCCGCGCAGATCGATCCGACGCTGGACGCCGGCGTGCTGCTGCCGGTCCCGTCCGTCGCGATCGAGAAGTACGACACGGACGACGGTGACACCGCGGTGACGGGCGCGTACGATTCGGCGTCCGACCCGAAGGTGCTCAAGCCGAACACGCCGTCGCACATCACGTTCACCGTCACGAACGACGGCAACGAGCCGTTGTCGAACGTGATCATCAAGGACACCCCGGCCGCCGGTTCGGCAGCATTGACGGGCCTGTCGTGCCTCGTCCCGGGTTCGGCCACGCCGATCGCGGCCAACGCCACGACGGGCGAAGTCACCTGGGCCGGCCCGTTCGCCCCGGATGCCGTGATCACGTGCACCGGCACGCTGCCCGCGGTGCCGCTGGGCGACACGCACCGAGACGTCGCCTCCGTGAGCGGCACGGGCGAGTACTCGGCGACGCCGGTGAACGACTCCAACCCGTGGAACGCGGTCGTCCCGTCGTACGCGGTGGGCGACTACGTGTGGCAGGACGACAACGGCAACGGCATCCAGGACGCGGCCGAGCCGCCGATCCCGGGCGTGACCGTGACCCTGCTCGACGGGACCGGCGCGACGGTCGCCACGACGACGACCGACGCGAACGGGTATTACCTGTTCGACATGCTGCCGGCGGGTGACTACCAGGTGAAGTTCACGCTCCCGACGGGCGCCGCCTGGACGACGCCGCTGGCGGGCACCGACCGGGCCGTGGACTCCAACGCGGACAAGACGACCGGCCTGAGCGCCGTGTTCACGCTCGATGACACGGATCCGCAACTCGTGCCGTCCACCGATCCGTCGGTGCCGGCCGACTACACGGTGCAGGCGATGTCGATCGATCCGACGATCGACGCCGGTATCATCCCGGCGCCCGCGATCGCGATCGAGAAGTACGACACGCTGGGCGGCGACACCCGGGTGACCGGGGCGCACGACACGGCCGCGGATGCCAAGCAGCTGGTGGACGGCGCGACGACGCCGATCACGTTCCTGGTGACGAACGACGGCTTGGAGCCGCTGGTGAACGTCGTGATCAAGGACACCCCGGCGAGCGGGTCCAGCGCGTTGACCGGCCTGTCGTGCCTCGTTCCGGGCTCGGCCACGCCGATCGCGGCGAATGCGACGACGGGTGAGGTGACGTGGGCGGGGCCGTTCGCGGTCAATGCCGTGATCACCTGCACGGGCACGCTGCCGGCCGTGGCGCTGGGCGCGACGCACGCGGACACCGCGTCGGTGACCGGCGCGGGCGAGTACTCGGGCACGTCGGTGAACGACCAGAACGAGTGGCACGGGTTCGTCCCGTCGTTCGCGGTCGGCGACTACGTATGGCAGGACGACAACGGCAACGGCATCCAGGATGCCACCGAACCGCCGATCCCGGGTGTGACGGTGACGCTGCTCGACGGGACCGGCGCAACGGTCGCCACGACGACGACGGACGCGGCCGGCTACTACCTGTTCGACATGCTGCCGGCGGGTGACTACCAGGTGAAGTTCACGCTGCCGAACGGCGCCTCGTGGACGACGCAGTGGGCGCCGTCGGACGTGACGAAGGATTCGGATGCGGACACGAACGGCCTGAGCGCGCTGTTCACGCTCGACGTCGGCCAGACCGACCTCGTCGCCTCCACCGATCCGTCGCTCCCGACGGACTACACCGTGGCGGCGCAGTGGGTGAATCCGACGATCGACGCCGGCATCATCCCGCCGGCGCACGTGGACATCCAGAAGTACGACACGCTCGGCACGGACGACATGACGACGGGCGACCATGACACGGCGGCCGACCCGAAGGTCCTGACGCAGAACACGACGACGCCGATCTCGTTCACGATCACGAACGACGGCCAGGAGCCGCTGGTGGACATCACCGTGAAGGACACACCGGCCCTCGGGTCGGTGGCGTTGACCGGGTTGTCGTGCACCTTCCCGGACAGCACAACCGGTCTGACGTGGGCCGGGCCGTTCGCGGTCGGGGCGTCGTTCACGTGCACGGGTACGCTGCCGGGGGTGCCGCTCGGCGGGGTCCACGCGGACACGGCGTCGGTGATCGGCACGGGCGAGTACTCGGGTACGCCGGTGGACTCGACCGACGAGTGGCACGCGGTCGTCCCGTCGTACGCGGTGGGCGACTACGTGTGGATCGACCAGAACGGCAACGGCATCCAGGACGCGGCCGAGCCGCCGATCCAGGGTGTGACCGTGACCCTGCTGGACGGCACCGGCGCGACGGTCGCCACGACGACGACCGATGCGGCGGGCTACTACCTGTTCGACATGCTGCCGGCGGGCGACTACCAGGTGAAGTTCACGCTCCCGACGGGCTACGACTGGACGACACCGCTGGCGGGCACCGATCCGGCCGTGGACTCCAACGCGGACAAGACGACCGGCCTGAGCGCCGTGTTCACGCTCGATGCGACGGATCCGCAGCTCGTGCCGT
>WQUE01000051.1 GCA_009785885.1 Actinomycetes bacterium | reverse complement strand
GTGGTGGCGTCCTGGGCGTCGTCCACCCGGGCGGCCCGGCCGACACGGGCGATCGCGCGCGTCAGCTCGCCGGGACCCGTGCTCACGGGCAGTCCTCGACCGGATCGGTGGCGGGCGCGGCGGTCGTGGTGATGCTCGGCGCCAGGGTGGCGTCCGGCGACTCGGTCGGCAGCGGTGTCGGCGGCGGCGACACCGGCGGGCTGATCGTCGCCTGGCGCAGCTCGATGCACACCTGCGCCTTGTGGTCCAGTTGGGCGAGCGTGTCGCGGGCCGCGTCCAGCGAGGCCGGACGGATCGACGACTCGCGCACCTGGTCCGCGTAGAAGACGGGCAGGTCGGCCACCCTCGTGGTGCCGACCTCGGCGGTCCGTCCGAGCGCCACCCCGGCGAACGAGCCGGGCACACCCTGGTAGATGGCCACGACCTCCCCCGACGTCCCGATGTACCACTGGCCGTCCAGCCACCAGCGCACGCCGAGCAGCGCGGCCCCCGCCACCAGCGCGACGACGAGCACGCTCGCCACCGGCGTGAACCAGCGCGGTCTCATCCCGCGCGGCCGGGTGCGTACCGCCTCATCGTCCGCACGCCCCGTGCGGCCACGGACCCCACGGCGCAGATCGTCGGGTTCTCCGTCGGCGGACCGGTCGGAAAGCCGCGCCAGCATCGCCGCACCACCCCCGGCGGGTACGGCGGGGATGTTCACCTCGGCGGCCGCCCCGAGAATCTCCGGCGGGACCGCGTCGAGCACCGGATCATGCTCCACGACATCGGCCAGGACGAGCGTGATGTTGTCGAAACCGCCGGTACGGCGGGCCTGCGCGACGAGCCGGCGGGACGCGTCCTCCAGGGTGGACGCCCGCAGCGCCCGGGCGAGCGCGTCGGGGGTCATCATCCCGGACACGCCGTCGGAGCAGAACAGGTACCGGTCGCCCGCCTCGACATCGACCAACCTCACGTCGGGGGTGTGGGAGGCCTGGCCGTTCAGCACCTTCATCAGCAGCGACCGTTTCGGGTGGATCGCCGCCTCCTCCGGGGTGAGCTGGCCCTCGTCGATCAGCGTCTGGACCCACGAGTGGTCGTGGGTCAGCTGCGTGACCCGGCCGCCCCGCAGCCGGTAGCCGCGCGAATCGCCGATGTGGATCAGGCCGAGCTGCGTGCCCGAGAACAGCGCCCCGCACACCGTCGTCCCCATGCCGTCCAGCGCCGGATGGGCGGCGATCAGGTCGGCCAGGTCCGCGTTCGCGCCGACGAGCGCCGCCCGCAGGGTGTCCAGCATCGCCAGCCCCTCGACGTGGCCGTCGCAGGCGGCCAGGTGCTTCACCGCGACGGCCGAGGCCAGGTCGCCGGCCGCCGCCCCGCCCATGCCGTCGGCGACGGCGATCAGCGTCGGGGAGGCGTAGGCGGAGTCCTGGTTGTCGGCCCGGACGAGGCCGATTTCCGAGTGGGCGGTGACGCGCAGCGAGAAGGCCATCGTTCAGCCCTCCATCTGCAGCTGTGTGCGTCCGATGCGGATGATGTCGCCCTCGCCGACGCGGGTCGCACGCACGATCCGCACGCCGTTGATGTACGTGCCGTTCGTGCTGCCGAGATCCGCGATGATCCAGCTCTGCTCGTCGTGGTAGAGCCGCGCGTGGTGGCTGGACGCGTAGTCGTCGTCGATGTCCAGGGTGCAATCCGAACCCCGGCCGACGACGATCTCCCCGTTCAGCGGCACGCCGTCGCCCACACCGGCGCCCGCGACGACCACCAGGCGCGCGCCCTGCCCGCCGCGTCCCCGCCGCTTCGGATTGGGCTGGGCCTCCCGGTCGGCCCGGCCGGCGCCGTTCGGTGCGAGCACACCGGTCGCCGGGGCGAACAGGTCGGTGCGGATCGTGCGGCCCACCAGGGCGACGAACAGCCACAGGACGGCCAAGAAGCCGACCTTCACAGCGGTGAACGCCACGACACCCATGGAGCGGCCTCACTCCCCCACGGGGGAGTGGACGAGCATGCGGGTCGTGCCGATCTCGATGTGCGAGCCGTCGTGCAGGTCCGCCCGCGCGACCTTCGACCCGTCGACGACGAGGCCATTCGTCGAGCCGAGGTCGACCAGCGTGATCGTGGTCGCCCCGTCGGCGTCCTTCTCGACGTCGATGCGGGCGTGCAGACGTGACACGCCGGGGTCGTTGACGCGCAGGTCGGCCTCGGAGCCGCGGCCGATCGTGAAGCCGGGCGGGGTGAGCGGATGGCGCACCCCGTTCACCTCGAGCACGAGCGGGTTCCGCTGGGCGGGCGTGCCGGCGCCGTCGGGGTTGCCGAGCCCGTCGGCGACCCCCGCCATCACCTCGCTGGCGACGCGGATACGCCCCGTCGGCAGGTTCTCGTCGGCGACGTAGCTGATCGTGATCGGCCCGGAGAACACGGCGCTGCGCTCGGCGGCGTGCTCCCGCAGCGTCGGGATGATCTCGGCGTTCAGCGTCCGCGAATACGGGGCCAGGCGGTCGTAGTCGTGGCGCGACAGGCTGACCGTGAAGTCGTTCGGGGCGAGACGTTTGTCCTTGTCCTTGCCTGAGCCGCGGATCTCGGAGTCGATCTGGCGCTGCAGCCCGGACGCGATCTCCACGGGCTGCACGTCGCCCTTGAAGGCACGCGCGAAGACGCCGTTGACCACGGATTCCAGTCTGCGTTCCATGCGGTCGACCAGGCCCACAGCCGATCCTCCTGCCGATGGGGACGCGCCATGCGCTGCTTGCGTACGAACCCATGCTACCCCGCGGACGTGCGCCCCCGGCACGGCGCACCGGTCGTGTAGCCTGAGAGGCGGCCGCCGGGACGCGGCAAAGTCAGGAGCACGCACCATGGCGAACCTCATCACCGTCATCCGCATGGCCGCATTGTTCGGCGTCATCTGGCTCATGGTCGAGGGCGGCGCGGTGGTCCGCGAGTGGTGCGCCGTCGCGATCGTGATCGTCATCCTGTTGGACGCCGTCGACGGCTGGGTCGCCCGCGCCCGCCACGAAACCAGCCAGTTCGGGGCGATCTTCGACATCGTCGGCGACCGCGTCGTCGAGAACGGCCTGTGGATCGCGTTCGCCGTGATGGGGCTGATCCCCGTGTGGGTGCCGCTGCTCGTGATGACGCGGGGATTCCTCGTGGACGGCCTGCGCTCGTCCAGCTACTCCGACGGCATGACGCCGTTCGGCGAGCACAACATGATGCGCTCGAAGCTGTCCGCCTGGTTGACCGCCGGGCGTTTCATGCGGGCGGTGTTCGGCGGGGCGAAGCTGCTCGCGTTCGTGTTCCTGGCCGGCCTGTCCGGCTATCAGGCCCCCGGCGGGCCGGATACGGTCGTCGGCGCGCTGTACCGGCTCACCGCGGTCCGGGGTGTGGGCTGGTTCATCGTGTGGGCCGCGGTCGCGCTGACCGTGATCCGGGCGGTCCCGGTGATCGTGGACTCCGTCGCCTACCTGCGGGTGAAGAACGCCGCGGAGCGCGCCGCCCACGAGTAGCCCGGTTCTGCGTTGCGGCAAGGTTCACATGACCCCGACGTCCTGGAGGATCCGCGTGGCTCGGGCCACGCGATCCGGGATCAGTTGCTGGATCGCGACAAGCTCCGCCTCGTGCTGGTTGATCAGGACTTGCTGGTATGTCGCGTTGATGTCGGCCGCCTGCTGGGTGAAACTCATGTCATCGCCGCACCGGGCCTCCGCCAGGGCTGCCGCAAGCTGCTGCTCCATCGACCAACCATCCTGAAAACCCACACCCTGGTACGAGCTGTCGGGGTTGAGGGCGTAGCCCTTGCTCCTGACGCAGTCGGACCGCGTCTGGGCAAGCGCTTTGAAACGCGGGTCGGCGAGCGTCTCGTCATACGCGGCCCCCCCGATCGTCATCAGCAGCGCAACGTTGTCTCGGCGCGCGTCCATGCTGGTCGTGAATGTGGAGTCATCGATGATGTCAAGACTCATGTACTCGTCAGAGTAGGCGCAGGCCTTCCCCTGCTCGGGACTGACGGTGAGACCCTGTCCCACGCTGTAGGGA
This sequence comes from Actinomycetes bacterium, assembly GCA_009785885.1. Taxonomy (GTDB): domain Bacteria; phylum Actinomycetota; class Actinomycetes; order Propionibacteriales; family Propionibacteriaceae; genus WRGV01. The sequence goes on along the minus strand of WQUE01000051.1, from coordinate 3,518 downwards.
CTCCAGGGCGAGCCCAGGCCGTTCGCCCCGATGAAATCGGCATCCCAGTAGCCATACAACCAGCGGGCCGGCGAAGGAGCGAGCCTGAGTGTGTCCGCTGCGGAGGAGATGGTTATCTCAGGAACGCTATCCGAGCCGAGGACGCAGCGAGCGAAGATAATCTGCTGGGCGGCTTGTACGGTGTTTTCCTGGCTCCCGTCCATCATGTAGGCGTCAAGGGGCAGGCCGATCGAAGCGTTGACCCTATCGAGCGTGGCCTGCGCCGTCACGGGCGGGACCAGCGTCGTGTCCGTGCAACCGGTCAACGCAAGTCCGACCGCGAGCAGGGCACAGGTGACGTGTCTCACGATTCGCGGCGTGGCCAGGGTCACACTCGCAAGCACCAGCGAAACGCACACGACAACAAGTTTCCTGACGACACTCTTTGGAGTAGCCATGAAAACCCCTCTGTTGCGGGGCCCTCTGTTGCGGAGCGACCATGACTTCACGATCGCGGTCGACAGGCTGAGTCTACGTCACGGCACACGGGGGGTGTCTCCTTCCCCCGCAATTCAGCATTACGCTCCGCGCCAAGGGCGTGCAGGTCCCTGCAGGTCATGGCACCTCGACCGGAACGCCTGCTTGACCGAATCAGCGTGGACTCCGTCGCCTACCTGCGGGCGAAGAACGCCGCGGCTCACGAGCAGCCCGGCCTACTTCAGCCGGGACAGATGCCGCCAGCCGGCGATCAGGGCGACCGCCGCGATGACGACGGCAAGCGCCGCCACGAGGATCATCGCAACACCCGTCATGCCGGTCAGCCTAACCGCCCGGTCAATGCTGCGCGCTGTCGAGTTCCACGTCGGCCCGGCGAAGCGTCAGGGCGACGGCGTGACTGCCCGGCACGTGCCGGGACCCAGCAACACCGTGGAGCCTTGTGCGTTGCGACCCCCGGTACGTGCCGGCATGGTAGCCTCACGCCTGAACCGGCCGAGGGCACCCGGCCGCACAAGGAGGAACTATGTCAGCACCCACGTGGCCACCCATGCCCCCCGACGGCCAGGAACCCCTCGCCGCGCCCCCGGACGGCACATCACCGGCTGCGGCCTGGGGGCCGTCGGCGTACGGCCCCGATCAAGCCGGCTATGCTGATCAGCCCGGCGTCGCGTGGGTCCCCCCGGGCTACGGCGCGTACTCCTCCGGGTACGCCCAACAACCCGGCTACGCGGGAGTGCCGTACGGTGCCCCGTTCGCGTACGTCCCCGGCATGCCGCTGGTGCCGGGGCAGACCGTGCAGACGATATACGGCACCTTCATGGTCGGCGACAAGTCCAAGCTGGCAGCCGGGCTGCTGGGGATCTTCCTTGGCGTGTTCGGGGTCGGGGCGTTCTACCGCGGCTTCGTCGGCCGGGGCGTCGCGCAACTGATCGTGTCTGTCGCAACGTTCGGTCTCGGCGGGGTGTGGGGGCTCATCGAGGGCATCGTCGTGCTGGCCTCCCAGCCGGGCTCGTCGAACTCGTTGGACGCGGACAACCGTCTGCTGCTGCCGACATAGCTCAGCGGGCGAACCCCAGCCGCTGGCCGAACGTCTGGTAGTCGCCGCCCCGCACGTCGACGCTGCCGAACATCACGAAGCCCTTCAGCCGGACGACCGGCGCGCCGGGCGCGGCCTCGCCCAGGCCCCGCATGGTCACCGCGCCGAACAGGTGCATCGTCTCGTCGACGACGCTCACCCCGGCGGGCACCTTCACCTCGATCGAGCCGAACAGCGCGTTGACCATCACCTCCACGTCCAGCTCGCTGAACGCGGCCTGGCGCATGTCGAGGGTCGACGACCCGAACAGCACGAAGTCGTTGATCTGGCGCGGGACCAGCCAGTCCCCATTCTGCGAGCCGGAACTGAACACTTGCACGACGCGCAGCGGCTGCCCGACCGGGGCGACCAACCGGGCGGTCGGGGCGGCCGCGGCCGCCGGCGTGGCGACGGTACCCAGGTCGGCGATCAGCGGCTCCAACTCGCCGATCATCTTGGTCGACCAGAGCGCGTTCACGCGGTCGGTGTGCTCGGCCAGTGTCAGGCGTCCGTCGGCGTAGGCCTGCGCCAGCACGTCGGCGATGCGCTGGCGGTCCGCATCGGAGGCGCGGATGGTGCGGGGGTCGCGCGGCCCGGGTTGCATGCTCACGCTCCCAGGATAGGCGGTCGTCACGACGTGGACCAATCAGCCTTGCGCGTGGTCGGCTCAAGGCCTCTCACAGGCCGGCCACGCCGGTCAGGATGTCCGGATCGATGTCGCGGCCCGACCGCAGGACCGTCAGCGACCCGTCCGGTTCGACGATCGCGTACGCCACCTCGTCGCGCCCGCCGATCCCCGCCCGCCGCAACTGCACCCACAGGTCCGCCTCGCGCAGCCCGGCGGCGGCGAGCATGTCCGCGTTCACGACGCCATGCACCATCACGGCCCGGGCCGCGGGTTGGCGCCAGCCGATCCGCGCCAGATGGCGGCGCAGCCGGTGGAACGCGCCCTGCAGCAGGAGCAGCTCGGCGAGCACGATCAGCCCGGCGGACACCGTCGGGTCCCGTCCGAGCATCGCCCGGGCGGCCACCGACCCGATCAGCGTGAAGAACGCGACGCTGAACACCGACACCCGGACCCGCAGCCGCTGCCCGAACACCGCCATCAGCAGGCTGAACGCGCCGTAGAGCACGGCCACACCGAGCACCATGAACAGCGCATCCCAGCCCGAGATCTCCAACTGTCTCCGAAGTGATTCGATCACGACCCCACTGTGCCCTCATGGCGTCGGCGGGTCAAGGAAGCGCAACCCACGTCTCCCTCGCGTCGGCAAGCACGTGGGCGGCCCGGCCGAGACTGGACGGTGGCGCATCGTCGGCCTGCAGGTCGGTCCGACCGAGGACGCTCGCGCCGGTCAGGGCGGCCAACTGCGCCAGGTCGTCGTCGCCACCGGTGAGGGCCGCGCACGACAGCGTGCCCGCCCGCAGGTTCGCCGCGAGCACGTCGAGCACCTCGCCCGCGAAGCCCGGCGCCGCGAGGACCAGCGGCGTGGCGGCCGCGGACGCCCGCTGCAGCACGCCCAGCACCTCCCGCACGCTTTCCACCTCGTCCCGGCACACGAGCACGGACGCGTCGTCCAGCAGCGCGCGATTCCCCGCGAGCGTCGCCAGCGACGAGGCCGCCAGGCGCAGGCCCAGGCGCGTGCCCCTCGCCGCGACACGTCCGGCCCGGTCGTCGTCCGGCCCCGCGCGGCGGACGTTCCACGAGGCGGCCAGCTGGTCGTCCGTGACGTAGTCGGGACTTGCCAGGCCGTCGTCCGCCGACGGGCGCTCGCGCTCGAGACGCCGCCGGGTGCGCGCGTCGGCCAGCGTGGCGACGAGCAGCGCCACCAGCCCGACGACCAGGATGAGCACCATGCCCCGCACGGTCGTGCTCATGCCCGCGTCCCCACGGGCCTCAGGCCCCGAGTTCCGCGCTGCGGGCCGCGCACGCCCCCATGGCCGCACTGAAGGCGGCGCGAATCCC
>WQUE01000050.1 GCA_009785885.1 Actinomycetes bacterium | reverse complement strand
GACTACCGGGTCATCTACCGCATCACCGACGACACCATCGCCATCGTACGTGTCGACCACCGCCGCGACGCCTACCACACGACCTAGAACCACGTGCCGGGCTCCGCCGATCCCGGTACTACTGGCGGGGGTGCAGGACCCGGATCGACCCGTGTGGCGAGCTCTGCGCGAGGGCCTGGTCGGGGCTCAGTCGGTCGATCAGACCGATCACCATGCGGCCGATCATCTCGTGGGTCACGATGAGTGGGCAGGTTGCACCTTTCAGCGGCGGCGAGTCGAGCGCCCGCTGCGCCCGGAGCCATCCGTCGCGATAGGACTCACCGCCCGGGAAACACCAGTCGAAAAGGTTACCGAGTCGTTCCGCCCGCCACCCTGGGTGCAGGTTGTCAAGCTCCTCATCGGTAAAGCCGGCGAAGCTGCCGTGGTTGATCTCGGCCAGGTCGCTCAGCTCGACGACTCCGACTCCCAACACGCGGTTGACGATCGACGCCGTCTGACGAGCTCGGCCCAGCGGGCTCGTCACGATGATGTCCACGGGGTAGGCTTTCGCCGCATCGGCAACCTGCGCGGCATCGCGGATCCCCTGCTCGGTGAGCGGAGAGTCCAGTTGGCCCTGACGTCGCCCAGCCAGGTTCCACTCGGTCTGGCCGTGGCGCGTCAGCAGCACCGTGGGAGGACTGCCGCGAGTCACACCCCAATCCTCGCAGATCGCCGGCATGGGCTCCACAGAGCTCCCGGCGACCAAGAGCCGGCTGCGAACAACCACGCAACTACCTGCGTATACTTGGCCGTATGACGACGATACCCATGAGCCGGTTCATCCAGAACTACAACCAGCACCTACTGGAGGCCGAGCGCAGCGGGGACACCCTCGTACTGCGTCAGCGCGGCGGCAGGCCGGCCTGGGTGCTCGAAACCGAAGACCGGGCGAACGCCGCTGCCACAGCGACCGGGTATCTCGCGGCGGCGTTGTACACCCTTGTCAGCGACCCCGAACTCACGCGGCGGTTCGCGAACGAGTTCGTCGCGGCATTGCCCTGGATTAGGTTCCTCCCCACCGACGACCGGCTGACCTTCGTCACCGAGACCATCCAGACCTTGCGAGCCTGTGCTGCGCTCGGCAACTTCACAGCCTTCGACACCCTCGTCGCGGACTGGCGCAACACCGCCGAGATCTGGTCCGACCCGCACCTGGCGGCCGCGCTCACCGGCCCGATCGCGGAACCCATCGATACTCCGGTCGTCTGATGACCGCCACCAAACCCAAGCGGGGCGACCAGATTCCACCGCCGCCGCGACGCGACGAGTATGACCTGCGATACGCCACGAAGGAAGCCCTAGCGTTCCCCGAGGTCGCCAGACAGTACCCCGGAACTGCCACCGAACTCCTGGCTCGGCTGAGGGTCGCTCCGGACGTACGGTCCGACGTTCAGAAGCCCCTCAAAGGGCGCCTCGGCACCCGAATGATCCGCGGTGAGACCCTGCCGCAATGGCAGTACGATATCTCATCAGGCCATCGTCTATGGTACTGCGTCGACAAGGCTCGCCGTATCGTCTGGTTCACCTACGCCGGGGCGCACCCACTCGCAACGACCAGCCAGTCCGGCCGCGCACCCCGTACCCGCTAGTGGGGCGCCACCTCCAGGATGATGTCCGAGGCACCGTACCGCCCCGCTCACGCCTTCTGATCTGACTGCTCATCTGTGCAATACGGCGTTCTTGGCGTACTGCGGACGCATGATGACGATGCCAATCACGGAGACTCGCGCGGCGCTCGCCGAGGCGATAGACGATGTACGGACGCAGCGCGAACCCCTGTACCCAACGCGGCGGCATAAGCCCGTGGCTGTCCTGGTGGACATTGCGTCCTACACGGCTCTGACGAAGGCACAGGCAACACCACACGACCCGCAGAGCGAACCCATGCCGGCCAATGACATCCATGCGCATCCGGCGAGAGCCGCAGACCTCAGAACGGCAGGCACGATCGTTGGCTCGCTCCCGCCGACGCCCCAACCGGCGGGACTGCCCATTACGCGACCGGCCACGCGTCACGGGTTCAGTGAATTTCCGCTACACCCGGCGGAGGGTCGCCCGCTCTCGGAGATCCTCGGCGAGCTGCGCGAGGACCGGGTCTAGCGCGTACATTGGCACCTCGGCCGCCGTGAAACTGCTGGTCGCGGAGGCAGAGAGCGAAGCACTGACCGCAACACTCGGCCAGCCCAGTCTGCACGTGATCTCCCGTGACCTGTTGGAGACGGAACTTGGCCGGGTGACGGCACGCGGCGGCCTGCCACCGTCCGACGTGGCGACAGTCCTCAGCCGGATCGACCTCGCCACGCCGGACCGCTCGACATACCGCCACGCTGCCTGGCTGTCCCATCCGGCGCCAGAGGATCCATACCAGGGTGCGGGGCCCGGCTCCGGCGGTACGATTCAGGTGTTGCCAATCAAGTCACAGAGAAAGGACTTCGCGTGGCTGACAATCAGGCCGGCTGGTACGACGACGGAACCGGCACCCGACGGTGGTGGGACGGCCAGAACTGGACCGACCGCGTACAACCCCCGGCACCCGC
>WQUE01000049.1 GCA_009785885.1 Actinomycetes bacterium | reverse complement strand
TCGACGCTGGCGTACTCGTTGGCGGGGCACCCGAAGTACACGATCACGTCCGGGTCGGTGCGCCTCGACGGGACGGAACTGGTCGGGCTGAGCGTGGACGCGCGCGCCAAGGCCGGGCTGTTCCTCGCCATGCAGTACCCGGTGGAGGTGCCGGGCGTGTCCGTCGCCAACTTCCTGCGTACCGCCAAGACGGCCCTGGACGGGGTGGCCCCGCCGGTCCGGACCTGGGTCAAGCAGGTCAACGCGTCGCTGGCCGGCCTCCAACTGGACGCCGAGTTCGCCGCACGGTCGGTCAACGAGGGGTTCTCCGGCGGGGAGAAGAAGCGCAACGAGATCGTCCAACTGGAACTGCTCAACCCGAAGTACGCGGTGCTGGACGAGACCGACTCGGGCCTCGACATCGACGCGCTGCGCATCGTCTCCGACGGGGTCAACCGGTACGCCGCCCAGGGCGACCGCGGCGTCCTGCTCATCACCCACTACACGCGCATCCTGCGCTACATCGCACCGGACTACGTCCACGTCTTCGTCGACGGCCGCATCGTCGAGGAGGGCGGCGCGGCGCTCGCCGAGTCGCTGGAGGAGACCGGGTACGCCCGGTGGACCGAGGCCGAGTGATGCTGGACGTGGACGCCGTCCGGGCGGGTTTCCCGATCCTGGCGCGCAGCGTGGGGGAGGCCCCGCTGGTGTACCTCGATTCGGCCAACACGTCGCAGAAACCGCTCGCGGTCGTGAAGGCGGTGGAGGAGTTCTACCTGGCGCACAACGCCAACGTCGCCCGGGCGATGCACACCCTGGGCGCGGAGGCGACGGCGGCCTACGAGGGGGCCCGGGCGAAGGTCGCGGGGTTCATCGGGGCGCGACCCGAGGAGATCGTCTTCACCAAGAACGCCTCGGAGGCGCTGAACCTGGCCGCGTACACCCTGGGCGCGGGGCTGAAGCCGGGCGACGAGGTGGTCATCTCGGTCGCCGAGCACCACTCCAACATCGTGCCGTGGCAACTGGCGTGCGAGCGGACCGGGGCCACGTTGCGGTGGTTCGATGTCACCGATGACGGTACGTTCGACCTGGACCGGGCGCGGGCGGAAGCCCTTGTCAACGAGCGTACGAAGGTGGTGTCCGTCACCGCGATGTCCAACGTCACCGGCGTGGGGGCGCCGCTCACGGAGATCACCGCCTGGGCGCACGGGTTCGGTGCGGTGGTCGTCGCCGACGGCGCGCAACTCGTGCCGCACCACCCGGTGGACGTGACCGCGCTGGGGGTGGACCTGCTGGCGTTCACGGGCCACAAGCTGCTGGGCCCGACCGGGATCGGCGTGCTGTGGGGGCGGTACGGCCTGCTGGAATCGCTGCCGCCGTTCCTCGGCGGCGGGGAGATGATCGAGGTCGTGAGGATGAGCGGATCGACGTACGCCCGGCCGCCGTACCGCTTCGAGGCCGGCACGCCGCCCATCGCCCAGGCCGTCGGGTTGGGCGCCGCCGTGGACTACCTCGTGGGTGTCGGGATGGACGCCGTCGCGGAGCACGACAAGGCGGTCACGGCGTACGCGCTGGACCGGCTGGGGACCGTACCGGCGCTGCGGTTCCTCGGTCCGGCGACCGGGGAGCGGGGCTCGGCGCTGTCGTTCACGCTGGCGGACATCCATCCGCACGACGTCATGCAGGTGCTGGACGCGCACGGGGTGGCCGTCCGCGGGGGGCACCACTGTGCGCGGCCGCTGCACGAGCGGTACGGTGTGCAGGCGAGCGTACGCGCGTCCACGTACCTCTACACGACGTACGCCGAGATCGACGCGCTGGTGGAGGCCCTGATGGACACGCTGCGGTTCTTCCGGCTCGATCCGGGGTTGCCGGGGCCACGGGAGGTCGGATGACCGCGGACTTGTCGGCGCTGTACCAGGACATCATCCTGGACCACTACCGCGCCAAGCACCACGCCGGGCTGCGGGAGCCGTACGACGTGGCCGTGACCCACGTCAACCCGTCGTGCGGCGACGAACTGGTGCTGCGCCTGAGCCGGGACGGGGACCGGATCGCCGACGTGGGCTACGAGGCGGTGGGGTGCTCGATCTCCCAGGCGTCCACGTCGGTCATGACCGACCTGGTGATCGGCGGGACGACGCAGACGGCGCTGGAACTGTACGACGGGTTCCTCGCGATGCTGGAAGGCCAGGGGAGAGTGGACCTGGACGAGGAGACGTACGGCGACGCCATCGCCTTCAACGGGGTCGCCCAGTTCCCGGCGCGCGTCAAGTGCGCCATGCTGGGCTGGGCGGCGCTCCGCGACGCCATCGTACGGACGGAAAAGGCAGGAGAAACGCATGAGTGAGGCGCCGCGCGAGTGGCCGACCAGCGCCCAGGTCCTGGACGCGCTGAAGGACGCGGTGGACCCCGAACTGGGCGTCAACATCGTGGACCTGGGCCTGGTGTACGGGGTGGACATCGACGATGAGGGTAACGCCACCATCGACATGACCCTCACCTCGCCCATGTGCCCGCTGACCGACCAACTGGAGATGGACGTGCGCTACCTGCTGAGCACCATGGTCAAGGACGTCGCCATCAACTGGGTCTGGCTACCCCC
>WQUE01000048.1 GCA_009785885.1 Actinomycetes bacterium | reverse complement strand
ACTTGACGCCGATGACCGCCGACCCCGTCACCGTGGGCATCTGAGAGAAGGGACGCATCGTGGATGACAACGATCAGATCCCCGACTGGGACGACACCCCTGACGACCTCGGCACGGCGGTGAGTCTGCCGATCCAGGGTGGTGCGCCGCGCCCGGTCGTGTGGGCGGCGCTCAACGCCGACGAGGCGGAGTTCGAGTGGCTGCGGCTCAACGAGTGGGTCGAGGACCTGCGCCGCGTGTTCTCGATTCCGGCGACGGTGATCCCGCCGTTCTGGCACCGCCACCACCTGCTCGTCGAGCACCTCAGCGCTTTGCACACGCATTGGCTGGCCGCCTACGATCCGGAGCAGCACGGCTCGGCGCCGTTCGGCTGGATCAGGGACTTGGACGAGTGGAAGAACCGGATGCGTGAGGCCGTCGCCCAGTTGGGCTGCCGCCTCGACACGTGCCGCCCCGAGGCCGTCACCAGGTGGCCGGGTGAACCCGACCCCGACCCGGCGGAGTGGCCGCCCCCGCCGAACCTGCAGGACCGCTACGACGACTTCGTCACCCTGGTGCTGTGGGACGTGCGGCGTCGCCGCCAGATCGAGGACCGCTACCTGGCGCTCGCCGCCCGGTCAGCGGACGGGCAGGTGGGCTGATGCCCCAGACGTACCGGCGTCGCAGCGGCTACCTGTCCGAACGGGAACGCCACCTCGGGATTCGCACCATCGACAAAGCGGTGCCCGATCTGGAACTGCTTGGGCGAATCATCGTGGACCTGGCGATGGCCGCATTGGCCCCGGTACGCCCGCCAGTGAAAGACGCGGCCGGGTTGCGTGTCACCTCGCGCAACCCGGCCAAACAGAGCTAACATCAACAACCACGGCCATCATGGCCGGGTCTGGCCGTCTTCTTTGGTGGAGGCCCCCAGCGATGGGGGTCTTCGCGTTCCAGTCCCACGGGACTGTCCTCGTTACGTCTACCGGCCGGACCACCGTAACGAGAGGACCCGTCATGCCAGTCACCACCCGGCCCCGAACCGCCCCTGTCGTGGGCGACATTGATGACCAGTCGACCGCGCAGACCGTGAACGCTGTCGCCTATCTGCGTGTCTCCACCGAGGAGCAGGCCACCCGAGGCGGCCGGGACGAGGGGTTCTCGATCCCGGCGCAACGGGAAGCGATCCGGCGTCTAGCCGCCGACCAGCACGCGGTGCTGGTCCAGGAGTTCGTCGACGCTGGGAAGTCCGGCACATCCTCGGCCCGGCGTCCCGCCTTGCAGGACATGCTGGCCTACATCAAGACCCACCCGGTCCAGATATGCTACGTCCACAAACTGGACCGGCTCGCCCGCAACCTCGAAGACGACGTCGCGATCACCATGGTGCTGCGGCAGCGTGGCGTCAAGCTCGTCTCCGTCACGGAGAACATAGACGACACGGCGCACGGCAGCCTCGTCCACGGCATCATGGCTGTGATCGCCGAGTTCTACTCCCGCAACCTCGCCACCGAAGTGTCCAAGGGCTTGACGCAGAAAGCCCGATCCGGCGGCACCGTGACCCGCGCCCCCATCGGCTACTTCAACGTCCGCAAACGCGACGAGCAAGGACGCGAGTACCGAACCGTCGAGGTCGACCCCGCCCGTGCACCGCTGGTCACATGGGCGTTCGAAACCTATGCGACCGGGGCCTGGTCCCTGTCGGCGCTGGCAGGCGAGCTGGCTCTGCGGGGACTAGCAACCGTGCCGACCCCGAAGATGCCGTCGCGTCCGATCTCGACCCAGACCCTGCAGAAGATGCTCCGCAACCCCTACTACAAAGGCGAGATCGTCTACAAGGGCGCCCGCCACATGGGCACCCACGACCCGCTCATCAACTCCCTCACCTGGGGCCTCGTCCAAGACACCCTCGACGCCCGCAACCTCGCCGGGGGAACGCACCCAATTCCACGACCACTACCTGAAAGGCTCCCTGTACTGCGCCTGCGGGGCGAAGATGAGCGTCAACATGGCCACCAACCGTCACGGCGAGACATACCCCTACTTCATCTGCCTCGGCCGTCACCTGAAGAGCACCCGCTGCGTCAGGCAAGCCACCAACGTCGCCACCATCGAGAGACTGGTCGAAGACCACTACAAGACCATCCAGATCAGCCCCGGGGCGTCCCAGGCACTCGAAGGCATGATCTCCGAGATCTTCGCCCGCATCGACCGAGATCTTCGCCCGCATCGACGCCGAATCCGAACACGAACGCGTCTCCCTGCGCAAGCAGAAAGAAAAACTTGAAGCCCAACAACTGAAGATCGTGCAGATGTTCTACGACGACGCCATCACCATGCCGATCCTCAAACACGAGCAGCAACGCATCCAAGACGACCTCGACCAGATCACCGCCCGCCTCGACACCTTCGACAAGGGCTGCGCTGACGCCCAGATCCGCATCCGCGCCTACCTCGCGCTAGCCACCAACAGCTACGACTTCTACCGCTCCCTCGACCCGGCCAACCGAAGACTGTGCAACCAGGTGTTCTTCACCAAGATCATCCTCACCGAAGACAACCAGATCACCCACGAGTACCAGGGCACCTACGACACGATCCTCGACCCCG
>WQUE01000047.1 GCA_009785885.1 Actinomycetes bacterium | reverse complement strand
AGGCCGCCCCGGCGGCGTCCACGACCACGCGTCCGGCGATGGTCCGCCCATCCGTCGTGACGACGCCACGCACGTGCCCGCGCTCGTCGAGGTCGAGCCGCCGCACCGCCGTCCCCAGGACCAGGCGTGCGCCCGCCTCGACGGCCGCGGCGGCCAACACGGCGTCCGTCTCGGCGCGCGGGGCCAGCACGCCGTGGTCGGGCAGGCCGGGAATCGTGCCAGGCCAGGGGAACCATGTGGCCGAATCGTCCAGGCCGTAGGCGAGCAGACCGTCGTGGCGAGCCCAGACGGACGGGAGTGCCACTCCGAGCGAGGCGAGCACGCCCAGTGCCCGTGACGTCAGCGCGTCCCCGCACGGCTTGGAGCGGGGCCAGGTGGCCGACTTCTCGCACCAGGTCACCGCGAGTCCCGCCCGCGCGCACACCAGCGCCGTCGCCGCGCCCGCCGGGCCGGCCCCGACCACGATCACGTCCGCCGTCCCGGACGGGACCGTGTTTCCCGTAGTCGTCACCTCGATGTGGCGCCGTCCGCCCCGTACCTCGCCCGCGCCGCCCATCGCTCCTCCGTCCGATTGCCTCGCCAGTCTAGTAGCCCCCACGACCCCCAGATCCGTCAGAACTCGGCTCATCCATGAGAATCCGAGCCGGCGGGCCTGGGCCGTGCGGGATAATGGCGGGCACGGTTTCGCGGGGGGCGGGACCACAACGAGAGGGGCGGGGATGCCACGCTACGAGCAGGCGAAACGGCTGACGGGGGTGCGCTACGACGTACGAGGCGCCAACATGGTCGAGGCCCAGCGCCTGGAAGCCCTGGGCGAGCGCATCCTCAAGTTGAACATCGGGAACGTCGCGGCGTTCGGCTTCAAGACGCCCGAGACCATCGTGCGTTCCGTCGTCGCCCACCTGCCCGAGTCGGAGGGCTACTCGGACGCGAAGGGCGTCTACAGCGCCCGCACGGCCGTCGCCAACTACTACCAGGAGTTCGGCCTCGACGTGGACGTCGACCAGGTGTGGCTCGGCAACGGCGTCTCGGAGCTGATCTCGATGGCGCTGCAGGCCATCGTGAACCCGGGCGACGAGATCCTGATCCCGGCCCCGGACTACCCGCTGTGGACCGGCATGGTCACGCTGACCGGCGGAGATGCCGTCCACTACCTCTGCGACGAGTCGAACGACTGGAACCCCGACCCGGCGGACATCGCGTCCAAGATCACGGACAAGACCCGGGCGATCGTGCTCATCAACCCGAACAACCCGACGGGCGCCGTGTACCCACGGGACGTCGTCCAGAAGGTCGTCGCGCTGGCGCGCGCACACCACCTCGTGCTGCTGGCCGACGAGATCTACGAGAAGGTCATCTACGAGGGCACGCACACGCACGCCGCGACGCTCGCCGGGGACGACGTGTTGTGCCTGACGTTCTCCGGCCTGTCCAAGGCGTACCGGGCGTGCGGCTACCGGGCCGGCTGGATGGTCGCGACGGGGCCGCTCGGGCAGGCGGCGAACCTGCTGGAAGGCATCACGCTGCTGGCCAACATGCGCATGTGCGCGAACGTACCCGCGCAGCACGCGATCCAGACCGCCCTCGGCGGCCACCAGAGCGTGGACGCGCTGTGCGTTCCCGGGGGGCGGTTCTACGACCAGTTGACGCTGGCACACCGCCTGCTGTCCGACATCCCCGGCGTGTCGTGCGTGCCGGCGCGGGGCTCCCTGTACCTGTTTCCGCGCCTCGACCCGGACGTCTATCCGATCGAGGACGACGAGGCCTGGGCGCTCGACCTGTTGCGGCAGCAGAAGATCCTCGTCAGCCACGGACGAAGCTTCAACTGGCCGTGGCCCGACCACTTCCGCCTGGTCGCCCTGCCGGAGGAGGACGTGCTGGCCACGGCCGTCCGTCGCATCGGTGACTTCCTGGCGACGCTCCGCTGATCCGCCCACGCGTGACCCGCGGTTGGCTCGCCTCGTGTGGCAAGCTAGCACCCGTGTCACATATGCGCCCGCGTACCCGGAAGCTCGCCACCTTGGCGAAACGACCCGCCGATGTCGCCTTGATGTTCAACGACATCGCCGAACGGTATGACCTTCTCAACACGGTATTGTCGGCCGGCCAGGACCAGCTGTGGCGTCGCGCCGTCGTGAACGCCTTGGACGTGCAACCGGGCGAACGCGTGCTCGACCTGGCCGCCGGCACCGGCACGTCCTCGGCCCCGCTGGCCGGCGCCGGAGCGCACGTCACCGCCGTCGACTTCTCCCCGGGCATGGTCGCCATCGGACGCGAATCGCATCCCGAGGTCGACTTCGTCGTCGCCGACGCCCATGACCTCCCGTTCGCCGACGCGTCGTTCGACGCTGCGACCATCAGCTTCGGCCTGCGCAACGTGCAGCGTCCGGTCGACGCCCTGGGTGAGATGCGGCGCGTCGTGCGTCCGGGCGGACGCGTCGTCATCTGCGAGTTCTCCACGCCTCCCAACCTGGTGCTGCGCCAGGCGTACCTCCTGTGGCTCGGACGCGTTCTGCCCCTGCTGTCGCGCTTCGGCAGCCACCCCGACAGCTACGACTACCTGGTCGCCTCGATCCTGGCCTGGCCCGGGCAGG
>WQUE01000046.1 GCA_009785885.1 Actinomycetes bacterium | reverse complement strand
GTCAGGAACGGGGCCAGGTAGTCGCGCACGCAGCGGTTCATCTCGGCGGCGAAGGCCGATTCGTACTTGCGCCGGCACGTCGCCGGGACGACCCGGTCGAAGTCCTCGCCGCGGGCCGCGTACGCGTCGCGCAGCTCGTCGGGCGTGAGACGGCGGTACCGGTCGGTGAGGACGATGGCCCGCGCCGGGAACCGCCGCGGCTTGGTGCGCCGCAGCTGATGCTCGGTGGGGTAGCCGAGGACGAGCATCGCCGCCGGGAACACGTACGGGTCGAGGTTCAGCAGCGCGGTGACCTCCTCCCGCTGCTCCACGATGTCGCCGATGTAGCACGAGCCGAGCCCGTACGCGTGCGCCGCGACGACGACGTTCTGGGCGGCGATCGTCGCGTCCGCGACCGCAAGCAGCAGGTCGGCCGGGCCGGGCTCGTGGGCGGTCTCCCCGGACAGCCGGTACGCGTCCAGCCAGCGGCGGCAGTCCGCGAGGAACACGAGCACGACCGGGGCCTCTGCGATGAACGGCTGGTGGTCGCACGTCCGGGCGAGGACGTCCTTGATCGCCTGGTCCTGCACGTCGAGGATCGTGTACAGCATCTGGTTGCCCGCCGTCGGCGCCTGGAACGCGCAGTCGAGCAGGTCGGCTTTGACCTCGTCCGGGACGGGGTCGGGCGTGAACATCCGGACGGACTTTCGCGCCTTCAGTTCGGCGATCGTCGCGGGTGTGGGTCGTGGATCGGTCATGGGTCACCTCGGGGTCGGTTGTCGGGCGCCACTCTACGGGCGTCCGCCCTATTTCTGGTAGCCGCGCAGCTGGTCGAGGTCGCGCCGGTCGCGCTTCTCAGGCCGTCCGGCGCCGCGGTCGCGCAGGGGGACGGTGCCGCGGAGCTCCTTCGGCGGGATCGGCTCGGAGTGGTCCAGGTAGGCCTTCGCCGCCTCCGGCGCGCCGACCCGGCGGGGGAGCAACTCGACCACCTCGACGTCCCGGGCACGCAGCGCGTCCCGCCAGGCGAGCCGGTCGCCGGGCTTGATCTCGGCGGCGGGTTTCGCCGGACGTCCGTTGAGTTTCACCTTGCCCGCGCGGCATTCGGCGGTCGCCAAGGTACGGCTCTTGAAGAACCGGGCGCACCACAACCACGCGTCCACACGCATGCGTCCAGCGTACTGGCCCGGTGCGGCGCGCCTTGGACGGTGCGGGAGGATGGTCGCCGTGAGGTACGCGCTGCTGGTCGTCGCCGGAGGCATCCTCTTCGGCACCACGGGAACCACGGGCGCCCTGGCGCCCGCCGGGGCGACCCCACTGTCGGTGGGGGCCGTGCGGCTGGCGTTCGGCGGGTTGCTGCTCGCGGCCATCGGGGTGGTGGCGCACGTGGCGGCGAAGCGGTCCGGACGGGCCGGTTTCGGACCCGGGCGGCGGATCACGGGCCGCGACGTGCTGGCGGTCGTGGTGTGCGCGAGCGTCATCATGATCTTCCAGCCGACGTTCCTGCAGGGGACGCGGGCCAACGGCGTGATGGTCGGGACGATGATCGCCCTCGGGTCGTCGCCGATGTTCGCCGGCCTGTTCGAGTGGCTCGTCCTGCGGCAGCGCCCGCGGGTGAGTTGGCTCGTCGCCACGGCGATCTCGGTCGGGGGGATCGTCGCCATGTCGCGCACCGGCGGCCTTCCCGTACGGATCTCGCCGGGCGGCGTGGCCGACTCGCTCGTCGCCGGCGCCTGCTACGCCACCTTGGCCGTCGGCGCGAAGTGGCTGCTGGGGCGGGGCTGGAAGCCGCTCGACGTCGCCGTCGCCTCCATGACGATCGGGGCGGCGATGGCGCTTGTCACGTTGACGCGGACGGACATCTCGTGGGTCGCCCAGCCGCGCGGGATGGCCGTTGCGGCCTGGCTGGCGGTGGCGACCATCGCGGCGGCCTACACCCTGAACATGGCCGGCCTGGCCCACACGTCCGCCGCCGCGGCCACCACCCTCAACCTCGCCGAACCGGCCACGGCCACGCTGCTCAGCCTGGTGGTGTTGGGCGAGGCGGTGACGCCCGACCGGATCCTCGGCATCGCGTGCATCGTCAGCGGCGTCCTGCTGCTCGGGTTCGCCGCGCGCCGAGGCGGAGGCTGACGCCGTGGGCCGTCACAGCACGTAAACGACGATGACGTACGTGACGACCGCCAGGACCGCCGCCGTGATGACCCGGATCCACATGCGGCGGCGGCGGCGCGCCGCCTCGGCGGCCCGGCCCTCCTCCTCCGTCTGGAGGCGCCACGGCGGCGGGAGGAACTTCTTGGCGGGATCGTGGATGTGCTCGTCGCAGAACTCGTGGGCGACGGCCAGCGTGACTCGTGCCTGCGTCGCGAACAGGCGGACGGCGTCCTGGTCGCGTCCCACCCGGGTCAGATAGGTCGCGCCCTGCAGGATCTGCAGGTTGTCGATCGACGGGTAACGCCTTGTCACGAGGTCGATCGATGTCGCCTCGGCCGGCCGGGGCCCGAACCAGAGGCTGCCCCCGTCCGCGTAGAACTCGCACGTGCCGCCGACGGCGGCCAGGTCGTCGCGGTGGAGCGTCGTACGGGCCATGCCGACGAGCCTACCCAGCGGGCCCCCGGG
>WQUE01000045.1 GCA_009785885.1 Actinomycetes bacterium | reverse complement strand
GCGGTCGCCGTCAGCATCGACGACCAGCAGCCGTGGATGTGATCCCGCTGGCGGCGATGTGGTCGTCGGCGGATGGGCCCGCGCCGGGACGCCATCGCGTCGCGGCTCAGGTGGGCATCCGGGACGACGGGCGGGGGAGACGAGCCGGATCATTGCAGGATGATGGAGAGACGGGGCCTGCCTGCCTCGGTCCCCCAACACAAGGCGGCGGCCCCGTCGGGTGGGCCCGGACATTCGATGTCCGAACCCGCCAGCACCCTCCACTAACCGATAACGATAGCCGACTGAAACGAGCAATGTGTCCAGTTCTGCTGGGGTTTTTCTGTGAATTTCCTGGCCCAGGTCGGGCGGTCGTCCCCGGGCGGGTGTGAGGTCCGGGCGTGGGGGTGCCGTTCGCTACACTGGCGCCATGGCGGGACGAGCGGGCGCGGGGCGCTGACGTGTACGTCGAACGCCTTGCCCTGGCGGACTTCCGCAACTACGCGCACGCCGATATCCCGCTGCGACCAGGGGTGACGTGCTTCACCGGGGCGAACGGGCAGGGGAAGACGAACCTGGTCGAGGCCGTGGCGTACCTCGCGACGCTATCGAGCCATCGGGTCGCGACGGACGCGCCGCTCGTGCGCGCGGGCACGTCCCAGGCGGTGATCCGGGCGATGGTCGCCTCGGGGGTGGACGATCCGCGTCACCTGCTGCTGGAACTGGAGATCAACGCCGGCCGGGCGAACCGGGCCCGCGTGAACCGCGTCGCGCAGCGCAACCCGCGGGAGCTGCTCGGCGGCCTGCGCGTCGTCGTGTTCGCCCCGGACGACCTCGCGATCGTGCAAGGCGACCCGGCGGAACGGCGCGCGTTCCTCGACGCGCTCGTCGTCGCGCGCTGGCCCCGATTCGCGGGTGTGCAGGCCGACTACGCCCTGGCGCTGCGCCAGCGCAACGCGCTGCTGAAGTCGCTGGCCGGACGCGGGCGCTCGGACATCGAGGCGCTGACAAGCCTCGACGTGTGGAGCGAGCAGTTGGCGTCCTTCGGGGCCGAGCTGGTACGGGCCCGCCTGGACACGCTGTCGCTGCTGCTGCCACACGCGTCCGAGGCCTATGCGGCGATCGCCCCGGCGAACAATCGGATCGCCGCGACGTACGAGACGCGGCTGGACCTCGCAGGTGTGGACGGCGACGAGACCGGGATCCGCGAGCGGCTGCTCGCCGCGATGGCGGCCCGGCGCGACGACGAATTGCGGCGCGGTGTCAGCCTCGTCGGCCCGCACCGGGACGACGTCACCCTGGGCATCGGCGACCTGCCCGCGCGGGGGTACGCGAGCCACGGGGAGAGTTGGTCGTACGCCCTCGCGCTGCGCCTGGGCGCGTTCGCGCTGCTGCGGGACGAGGGGAGCGTCCCCGTGCTGATCCTGGACGACGTGTTCGCCGAATTGGACGCCACGCGCCGTGCCCGGCTGGCCGAGTCGGTCGGCGCGGCGGAGCAGGTGCTGGTGACCGCGGCCGTCCCGGAGGACGTGCCCGCCCAGCTGCGCGGCGCCCGGTTCGAGGTGGTGGCGGGGCAGGTTCACCCGTCCGGCGAGACGGCCTGGACGGATCCGACGATCGAGGCTGCGACAAGGCACTATGGCGATGCGGGCGATGTGGCGGGCGTGAAGGGGGCCGACGATGGGTGAGGTGGCGGCCTTCGGTCTGGGCGACGAACTGCGGCGGGTCCTGGGGGGCGGCCGAAATGATCCACACCCTGTGGATAAACGTGTTGATGGTGCTCTGACTGGAGGACACGCCGGGACGCCGGATTCATTTGGCCGCATGGATCACAGGGCGTCTGTGGACAACGCGGACGACCCCGGGGAGGGGGGCGACGAGGCGTCCTACGACCCCGACGGCCTGGATGTGGCCCTGCAGATCACGAGCCACCTGGGCGGCCTGCCGGCCCCGCGGGCCCGGACGAAGCGGCGCCGCCGCGCGTGGGAGGACCGCGCGGCCGGGGACCTGGAGCCGGTGGGGCGCATGCTGGACGAGCTGGTCGAGGAGCGCGGCTGGACGACGCAGATCGGGTTGCGCCTGCTGCTCAACCGCTGGCCCGACCTGGTCGGGCCCGACAACGCGGCGCACAGCCGTCCCGAGGGGTTCGTCGACGGGGTGTTACGCGTGCGCGCCGAGTCGAGCACGTGGGCGACGGCGCTGCGTTTCATCGCGCCGCAGGTCGTCGCCCGCCTGAACGAGCGCCTCGGCGACGGGGCGGTGCGGCGCATCGACGTCCGCGGTCCCGCGGCGCCCAGCTGGAAGCACGGCCTGCGGTCCGTCCGCGACGGTCGTGGGCCCCGGGACACGTACGGCTGAGGCGGCGGGGTCGTCGGCGCATGCCGGGGGCGTGGCCTGTCCGTCCGCGCGGCGCCTGGCAGGCCGGCCGCCGCGCGCCGGTGCGATTGTGCCAGGTTGGTTCCGGTCAGCCCCGAATCCGGCCGCGTACCCGGAGGTCCCGGTCATCCCGTGGCCCGGCGATGGCGGCGCGTCGCAGGATGAGGGCCTGTTCGATGGACGCGAGCAGGTCGCCGGGATGCCGCAACTGGTCGGCGGTGACGTTGATGACCATCCAGCCTTCG
>WQUE01000044.1 GCA_009785885.1 Actinomycetes bacterium | reverse complement strand
GCAAGGTGGACGGGGTCATCGTGTCCCGCAACCTCGTGGACTCCCGGATGCTGGAGTTCCTCCTCACCACCGACATGCCGTTCGTCCTGATCGGCACGACGGATCTGCCCGGCGTGCTGCAGATCGACAACGACAACCGCGCCGCCTGCCGCGAACTGACGCGGCTGCTGCTCGCGCGCTGGGACGGGCGACCGGGGCTGATCGCCGGTGCCCGCTCGCACCTGGTGTCCCGCGCCCGCGCCGACGGGTTCGCCGACGTAGCCGGGAACGCCCCCGTCGTCTGGGACGCCGTCGACGAGTCGTCGATCGTCGCCGCGTTCCACGAGTTGTACGGCCGCGGCGTCCGCTGCTTCTTCTGCGAGGACGACTTGATCAGCGGATACGTCGCAACAAACCTCCGATCGGGCCGCCTGGGCATCGGCCCGGACAGCGTCACGGTCGCGTCGTTCTATGACAGCCCGACGCTGGAGGCGCTGAATCCCGAGGTGCCCGTGGTGCACTTCGACGCGTACGAACTGGGCGCCCGGGCGGCCCGCATGCTGCTGGCCCGGATCGGCGGGGAGGACGTGGACAACGTCACGCTGCCGTACACGATCGTGGTGAGGGACAACCGGCCTCTCACCGTCACGGAACACACATAGGGACAGCGACGGTCGCTGCCCGAGACAGGAAGGACAAACATGAAGAAATCGACAAGGGCACTGGTTGTCACCGCGTCGCTGACGTTGGCGTTCGGACTGAGCGCCTGCGGCACCGGCGGCGGAGCCAGCTCCACGACTGCTCCACCCGCGCCGGCTCCGACATCGTCGGCCGCACCCGCTCCGACGACCTCGGCCGCACCCGCTCCGACCAGCGCCGCCCCGGCGGGCGGCAGCCATCTGGTCGTGTGGACGTGGGACCCCAAGTTCAACATCTACGCGATGAACGAGGCCGCGAAGGTCTACCAGAAGGCCCACCCCGAGTTCACGCTCGACGTCCAGGAGGTCTCCTGGGACGACATTCAGACCAAGATGACGACGATCGCCCAGGCCAACACCCTGGACCAGCTTCCCGACATCTTCCTGGTGCAGAACAACGCGTTCCAGAAGAACGTCACGAACTACCCGCAGCTGTTTGCGGACTACGGCAAGTCCGGCATCGACTTCACCCAGTACCCGCAGTCGGTCGTGAACTACTCGACGGTCGACGGCAAGAACTGGGGGCTGCCGTTCGATAACGGCGCGGCCATCGGCGTGTACCGCACGGACGTGCTGCAGCAGGCCGGCCACACCGTCGCCGACCTGACCGACGTCACCTGGACCCAGTGGGAGGCCGTCGCCAAGGACGTGCTCGCCAAGACCGGCAAGCCGCTCCTGTCCGGCATGGCCAACTCCTCCGACATGATCATGATGATGCTCCAGTCGTCGGGCGCGAGCCTGTTCGACAAGGACGGCAAGCCCGCGATCGTCGGTAACGACGCGCTGAAGAAGGCCATCGCCGTCTACCAGCAGATGGTGAAGGACAAGACGTACGTCGAGCTCAACTCCTGGGACGAGTACATCGGCAGCTTCCAAAACTCCAACGTCGCCGGCGTGATCAACGGCTGCTGGATCCTCGGATCCATCCAGGCCACCGCCGACCAGT
Organism: Actinomycetes bacterium; assembly: GCA_009785885.1. Taxonomy (GTDB): domain Bacteria; phylum Actinomycetota; class Actinomycetes; order Propionibacteriales; family Propionibacteriaceae; genus WRGV01. Next base: position 980 of record WQUE01000044.1, on the reverse strand, counting down.
CGGGCAAGTGGGCCGTCACCAACATGCCGTCCGTCGAGGGCGTCCCCGGTGCGACGAACTACTCGGCCAACGGCGGCTCGTCGTGGGCGATCAGCTCGTCGAGCAAGAACTACGCGCTCGCGGCCGACTTCCTGAAGTCGACGTTCGCCGGTTCGACGGACTTCTACGATACGATCCTGCCGTCGTCGGGCGCGCTGGCCAACTGGGCTCCGGCCGCGAAGTCGAACGTCTACGCCCAGCCGCAGCCGTTCTTCAACAACGACCCGATCTTCACCAAGATCGTCGAGTACGCCTCCAAGGTGCCGGCGAACAACACCTCGCCGTACTACTACGAGGCCCGCGATGCCGTCAGCGCCGCGATCACCAAGATCCTCGGTGGCACGGATGAGGACAGCGCGCTGAAGGAAGCCCAGCAGACCGTCGAGTTCGCGATGCAGTGAGGTTCGCGGGTGGTGGGGGCCGGCACCTGACCGGTCCCCACCATCCCCCCTCGTCAGGACGGTCCTGCCGTGTCAACCCTTCACCTGTCTCCGGCGCCGCCGGGCACGACGTCGCTGCCCGGGCGTGAGCCACGCCGCCACTTCGGCATCGAGATGAAGCACAGCCTCACCGGCTGGACATTCCTCCTCCCGGCGGCGGCGCTCATCGTGGTGCTGAACTTCTACCCGATGATCCAGGCACTCCTGTTGTCGCTGCACACCGGCAAGGGCACGGTGCTGCGCTGGGCGACCCCGCTCTGGTACAACTACGCGCGCCTGTTCCAGGATCCGACGTTCAAGCTGACGATCCAGAACACCTTCATCTACCTGATCATCCAGGTGCCGATCATGCTGATCCTGGCGATGATCCTGGCGACGATCCTGAACGACAAGACCGTGCGGTTCCGCGGCATGTGGCGCACCGCGATCTTCCTGCCGTGCGCCGTGTCGCTGGTGTCGTACTCGATGGTGTTCCGCACCATGTTCTCCAACAACGGCATG
>WQUE01000043.1 GCA_009785885.1 Actinomycetes bacterium | reverse complement strand
GAAGTAGTCGAGCAGACCCGCCATCACCGCCTCGCGCGGCAGACCCGTTTGGGACCGCATCGGATCGACGCGCTTGGCGGCGCTGGCCGTCCCCTTGTCGGACAGCTTCTCCCGCCCGATGCGCAGCACGCGCGTCATGCGGTCCGCGTCGATGTCGTAACTCATCGTCACGTGGTGCAGCACCGTCCCGTCGGCGAAGCGTCGCTGTGCCGCGCCGCCGATCTTGCCCGCATCCGTCGCGATGTCGTTCAGGGGCACGTAGCGGGCCTGCACCCCGACGGTTGCGAGCGCGCCCAGCACCCACTCGTCGCAGAACGCGTACGACTGCTCGTAGCTCAGCCCCTCCACGAGCGACCCCGGCACGACCAGGGAGTACGTGACGCAGTTCCCCGGCTCCATGAACATCGCCCCGCCGCCCGTGATCCGCCGCACGACGGCGATGCCCAGCTCCGCGGCGGCTGCTTCGTCCACCTCGTTGCGCACCGACTGGAACGAGCCGATCACGACGCAGCCCGCGTCCCAGTCCCACAGCCGCAACGTCGGACGTCGCTCCCCCGCGCCCACCTGCGCGGCGATCACCTCGTCCAAGGCGACGTGCATCACCGGGGCATATGTGCGCGGCCCGATCACGTCGAATGTCAGGTCGTCCCAGCCGACCGCCCGCCCCAGCGCCCGGCGCACCGCCACACCCACCGCGTCCGCGTCGAAACCGATCAGGCGCACGTCCGGCCCCAGGCGTGCCCGGACGGCGACCGCCGCGTCCGCCGCGCTCACGTCCGCGGGCAGCCCGACCAGCGCCGCGTCCAGGTCCCCCAGTGCCGAGTCGGGCTCCAGGAAGAAGTCGCCGGACACGCTCGCCCGCACGATGTGTCCGTCCGCAACCTCCACTTCGACGGCGACCAGCTTGCCGCCCCGCACCTTGAACTCCCCGCGCATGGCCGTCACCCTACCGGACCACCGCATGGCTCACACGCGTGCGCGATAGCTCGGGCCGCCCGGCGGCGCGGCCTCCAGCCAGCTCAACAGGCCCGTCAGCGACTCCCGCGTCATCGACAGTTCCCGGCGCGGCGAATCCGCCTCCGGCTCGAGATCGATCACCCAGTGATCGTTGAACAGCGACATCGCCTCCAGGTCGTCGACCTTGCGCTGGCCGGCGACCCGGATGTCCTCGCGGCGCAGTTGCGCCGACGGGGCGGGCAGCAACGAAAAAGCCCGGTACCACTGGAAGATCTCCCCAGAGTACCGGGCCATGCCCATGGTCCAACTCGTCGGCTGGCCGGACTTCCACAACCGCATTCCGCAGTCGAAGATGCCGCCGCGGCTCGACAGGGCGCGCCGACGAACGAACAGCGAGACGGCGATGAGGACGGCGAGCACGACGACGACCGCGAACACCCATTCGACGCCGTCAAGCCAACCCATATGTGGAATCTACCCCGCCCGTTCGATCACGGCCAACCCGGCCTTCCGTCCCTCAGTGGCCCTGGAGAGCGGCGTACTTCTCACCGGCCTGGACCTGTGCCACCAGCATGTTGTAGTGGTGGGTTTGCTCGTCGGTGAGTTCGCCGCCGTCGACGATCGGCTGCATCTGCGCCAACTCTGCCCGCGCCTGGGCCAGCGAGTAATCCTGGGCCATGACCGCCGAATCGCTCAGCAACGAGACGTGGTTCTCGAACACGGAAATGAACCCGCCCTCGACGGCGATCACCTCGCGGTTCCCCGCCGGGGTCACCACCTCGGCCGCCCCCGGCACCAGCGCCGCCATGAACGCCTCATGGCCCGACAGGATGCCGATGTCGCCCTCCGTCGTCCGCGCGACGACGGTGACGGCATCACCCTCCCAGATCGTCCCCTCGGGGGCGACCACATCCACCTGCAACGGGTCGGCCATCGTCCTCAGCCCTTCTTCAGATCTTCCCACTTCTTGTGGACATCGTCGAGGCTGCCGACATTGAAGAAGGCCTGCTCGGGGATCTGGTCGCATTCGCCCTCGGCGATCATCCGGAACCCCTCGATCGTGTCCGCGATCGGCACCGTCGAACCGGGCACGCCCGTGAACTTCTCGGCCGTGTACGTGTTCTGGCTCAGGAACTGCTGGATGCGCCGGGCCCGCGCAACCGTGACCTTGTCCTCCTCGGACAGCTCATCGATGCCGAGGATCGCGATGATGTCCTGGAGTTCCTTGTTGCGCTGCAGGATCTGCTTCACGCGCGTCGCGACGTCGTAGTGCTCCTGCCCGACGTATTCGGGGGCGAGGATGCGGCTCGTCGACGTCAGCGGGTCCACGGCCGGGTACAGGCCGCGGGAGGCGATGTCGCGGCTCAGCTCTGTCGTGGCGTCCAGGTGGGCGAACGTGGTCGCCGGGGCCGGGTCGGTGTAGTCGTCGGCGGGCACGTAGATGGCCTGCATCGACGTGATCGAGTGGCCGCGTGTCGAGGTGATGCGCTCCTGCAACTGGCCCATCTCGTCGGCCAGGTTCGGCTGATAGCCCACGGCCGAGGGCATGCGCCCGAGCAGCGTCGACACCTCCGACCCGGCCTGGGTGAAACGGAAGATGTTGTCGATGAACAGCAGCACGTCCTGGTTCTCGACGTCGCGGAAGTACTC
>WQUE01000042.1 GCA_009785885.1 Actinomycetes bacterium | reverse complement strand
GCCCTGCTGAAGAAGGTCGATCCCGACGTGTTCGTCAACCAGCTCGGCGGCCTGCTGAGCGGCCCGGACGACCGCTGCCGCATCGTCATCTTCGACCCGAGCGAGGAACGCCTGCACCTGGCGGCCCAGATCGTCCGCCGCGGCGAGCCGTGGTTCGGGCTGAACGATATCTGGTACACCGAGAAGCCGCTCGTCGCCGACGGCGGCAAGATCGCGTTCGTGTTCCCCGGGTGGGAGTTCATGGACGGCATCGAGCACGACTCGCTGCTCGACGAGTTCGGCCTGTCGTGGCACGAACCCACCGACGACGAGACGTACCCCGGAAGCGGGCTCATCCTGGACCACTACTTCACGTCGATGCTCGCCCACGACGCCCTCGTGAAGTCCGGCATCAGGCCGGACGTGTACGCGGGCCACTCCATCGGCGAATGGCACGCCGCGCGGGCCGCCGGCATGGTCGACGAGGAGTTCGACAAGGCGATGGTCGCCCTGCCCCTCGATCCGGCGAACCAGCTCGACCCCGACATCATCCCGGACTTCCGTCTCGTCGCCGCCAGCGGTGGTCTGGACGAGGAGGCGATCGCCGCGATCGAGGCCGAGGTGCCCGACGCGTACCTGACGACGGACAACTGCCCCAGCCAGAAGGTGTTCTGCGTCCTGGCGGGGTCGCTGGACCGGCTCACCGCCACCCTGAAGGCCCGGCACGTCGGCTGCACCGTGCTGCCGTACGCGTCCCCGCTGCACACCCCGTTCGTCGCCCCCGTCCTCGACGCGCCGCTGCAGGCCCTGTCCACCGTGCCGACGCACGCCGGGGAGGCGCCGGTGTGGTCCTCCGTGCTCGTCGCCAAACTCGACCCGGCGAACGCGACGGCCGCGGAACTGCTCGGCCCGCAGCTGACGCGGCCGATCCGTTTCCGCGCGCTTCTTGAGGAGATGTACGCCCAGGGCGTGCGCGTGTTCGTGCAATGCGGCGCCGGTTCGCTGACCGGCTTCGTCGACGACACGCTCCACGGGCGCGACTTCGCCGCGCTTCCCGCGGTCACGTCGCTGCGTCCCGCCGTCGACCAGCTGCGGCGCCTCCACGCGCTCATGTTCATCCTCGGTGGCCCGGCCGATCTGGAGTTCATGGGGATGGGCCCCCTGGTGCGCAACCTGAAGAGCCTCTATCTCATGCCGTCGGGCTTCCCCGTCCTCACCGAGGTGCCCGCGTTCACCGAACTGCTCGCACCCCGGCTGAAGGATCCCGCCACCGTCGCGGCCGAGCCTCCCGCGCCCACGCCTGCCCCGCCGGGCAAGACCCCGTCCGCACCGCCGGATGCTCCCGCGCCACCCCCGCGTCCCCCCATGGCCTGGCAGACCGATGCCCTCGGCCTCCCCGTGCGCGGCTTCAGCCGATCCCGGCCCGTGCCGTCCGGGCCCTGGCCGTGGCCCGCGATGGGGGGCATGCCCGGCGCCGCGTGGCCGGGAACGCTGCCCGCCGGCGCCGTCCCCGCACCCCAGCCCGTGCCTCCTCCGCCGGCCCCGGCACCGCCTCCGCCTGCCCCGGTGACCGACCCACCGGTGCCTCCGCGGGACGCGCCGCCCGAACCGGCGACGGTCCCACCCGTCCATGCGAACCCCTTCCAGGATCCGGTCACCGAGGCGATCTGGCGCGCGCACCCCGAGGAGACGGTGGCCGCACCCGCGGTGAGTCCGTCCGCACGGCGGCGCAAGCGGCGGGGAGGCTCGCGTGCGGGCACCTCGTTCACCGAGCCGCTCGACCTCGACCTGGATCGTTTCCCGGAGGTCATGGACCACTGCATCGTCAACCAGCCGGTCGACTGGCCCTACCGGGAGGACGTGTGCCCGGTCGTCCCGCTCACCCTGAGCATGGAGCTGATGGCTGAACTGGCGATGCGGCACGCGCCCGGCCAGAAGGTCGTGAAGCTCGGCCCGATCACCGCCATGAACTTCATGCCGGTCAACGAGCCGTTCCACGCGACGGTCAAGGGCTTCTGGAAGTCGAACGACGTGCTGTCCCTCAGCGTCGCCGGGCATCTGATGATGGACGTGACGTTCGCCAACGAGTATCCCGACCCGCCGGTCGAATACGTGACGCGCCTGAAGGCCGGCATCGGCGCGAAGCGGCGCGAACCGGTCGACCGCGAGGAGCAATACCTGGAGTACACGTTCCACCGGCCCCGGTACTGGTCGCTCGATCACACGATCCTGATGGGCGAGCACGGCTTCCACAGCGAAGTCCGGAAGGCGGAGGGCAAAGGGTCACTGCTCGATGCCATCGGGCAGGCGGTCGGGCTGTACCTCCACCTCTACGAGGACCACGACACGGTCAGCTTCCCCGTCCGCGTCAACGAGGTGTCGTTCTACCAGGACATGTTCGACCAGGACGGCGCGTTCGACTCGTACTGTCACATCCGCGAGGTCACCGACAACTTCGTCATCGGCGACGCCGTGTACGAGCGGGACGGCAAGATCTGGGTGGTCGCGCGGGGCTGGGCGAACCAGCGCATCCCGATGGACCAGGTCATGTGGGAAAGCGTCATCCATCCCTGGCGCGCCATGCTGTCCCGCGAGATCGCCCCGCACGTGTACGCGTTCGACTACGAGAACCCATCGCGGTCGAGCATCACGTTCCTCGCGTTGCGCTACCTGACCGCGGACGAGAAACGCCAAGGCGGCAGCATGCCGTCGCTGTCCGCGCAGGGCGACTATCTGGCCGGACGGATCGCACTCAAGGACGCCGCGCGGGCGTACCTGCGCGGAAGCGGGCCCGGATACGTCTACCCCATCGAGGTCGCCTCGGCCTACGAGGAATCCGGCAAGCTGCTGGTCCGTCCGCACGACGGCGACGCCTTCCCGGTGCCGCTCCACGTCAGCCTGGCGCACCGCGACAACCGCGGCGTCGCGGTGGCATCCGGCGCGCCCGTCGGAATCGATCTGGAACGTATCGAACACCGCGACCAAGGCTTTTGGGACCTCGCCTTCACCTCCACCGAGCAGGAACTGATCCGCGCCCAGGCGACACCGGACGAGGCCGCAACCCGAGTGTGGGTCGCCAAGGAGGCGGTCGGCAAGCAGCGAGGAACGGGGCTGCACGGCGCGCCCACCCGCATCGTCGCGACGCGCATCGAGGACGGGGCCATCCTGCTCGACGGCGTCTGGGTCGACACCATGAAACTCGACGACGGCTACATCGTCGGACGAACCAGAGAGGAGCTATTGACATGAGCCAGGACAGTGCCCCCCGGAAACTCGTGACGTCCGGGGAAGTGGAGGACGCGTTGCGCGAATGCCTCGTCCAGGTCATGGGGGCGGATGTCGTGTCGTTGATGGACATCACCGAGGACACGCTCGTCTTCAAGGACCTCGGGCTTTCCAGCCTCGACCTGCTCAAGATCGCCGAGACGATCAACGAGCGATATCCGATCGCCCAGCAGCTCACCGGGTGGGCCATGACCAAGTCGCTGCCCGAGATCGGGCGCCTCACGGTCGGCGACATCGTGACCTTCATCGTGGACACGGTCAACGCCGACGACTTCGACCCGACCGGCGGACAGGCGCTGACCGATGGCGAGTCCCCGGCGGGCGACACGGCGAGCGACTCCGGCGATGCCAACGATTGACATCAACGGGTCCAGAACGTTCTACGAAGTTCTGAATCCGGCGGGCACGTCGACCGTGGTGATGATCCACGGGCTGTTCACCAACCACCTCGTGTTCTATCAGTGCGGTGCCGAGGACCTGGCCGAGCGGGGATGTCGCGTCGTCCTGTACGACCTGCGGGGGCATGGGCTGACCGCGCATCGTCCCGACGGCTTCCGTTTGGCCGACCTGGCACGCGACCTCATCACGCTGATGGACCAGTTGGGGGTCGCACAGCCCGACATCGTCGGGTACAGCCTGGGTGGATCCATTGCGCTGACGGCGATCCTCGGCGAGCCTGACCGTTTCGGCCGTCTCGTGCTCATCGACCCGTTCGGCCTACGCCGCGACGACGTGGCGCAGGCCTCCGCCGCGCTGCGAGCTTCCGTGTTCGACGGCCCCGCTCGGTACTGGAACTCGACCGGTGTCAACCTGTCCGACCGGACCGCCACCCAGTTCCGCCAACTCGCGAAACAGCTGACCGCCGACGGACTCGCCCAGTCCCTCACCGCCGATGCCGGGTTCATCGAGCAGGCGCCGCTCGAGACGGTCGACCGGCCTGTGTTGATCCTGTGCGGCTCCCGGTCGGAGCACATGCGCGACAGCCAACTGGTCGCTTCCCGCCTGCCGAACGCCCGGTTCGTCGCCACGAACGCCGACCACAACCTGCCGATCACGCAGGGCCCATGGGTTGCCCGCCACATCGTCGACTTCCTGTTCGCGGCCGGACCGGCCGAACCGGGCGGACCGCACCCGCCGTCAGGCGCGGCGCCCGAGTCCGGCCCCGGTCCGGCATCGACATCGAAGACGCCGGCGTCGGACTCCCGCGAGCGACCCACCGGACGCTGGTTCCGGCGGCGGCGCACATCCAAAGACCCGGCGCAATCCGAGGCGGCCCTGCCGGACACCGACCACCCCCCGGACGCGGCCCCCGACGCCACCGCGGGTGGGACGCCAAAGACCACCGTCGATCCGGCCGGACCGGCCGACCCCATCCCCGCCCCCCCGGCGACTCCCCGGGCCACCGTGGCGGCATCCACGCGCTCCGACGAACCCACGACGAGCGCCTCGGTCCACCACGCCGGGGAAGACATGGATCCGGCCGCCGCGATCAGCGTCCGGGGCCTGCGCATGTCGTACGGCCCGGTGCTGGCGGTCAAGGGCATCAGTTTCGACGTGGCGCACGGCGCGTTCTTCTCGTTCCTTGGCGTGAACGGTGCCGGGAAATCGACGACGATCAACTGTCTGACGACGCTCCTCCATCCGACCGGCGGCTTGGCGACCGTCGCCGGACATCCGCTCGGGCGCGGCGACGCCTCCATCCGGCGCAGCATCGGCGTGGTGTTCCAGGGGGCGCTGCTGGACCCCCGGCTGTCGGTGCGGGAGAACCTCGAACTCCGTGCGCGCCTGCACGGCCTCTCCCCCCGTCGCTTCCCCGGCCGGATCAGCGAACTCACCCACCTGCTGGACATGGGGTCGTACGCCCAGCGCGCGTACGGCCGCCTCTCGGGTGGCCAGAAACGTCGCGCCGACATCGCGCGGGCCCTGATCCACGAGCCCAGCGTCCTCTTCCTCGACGAACCCACCGCCGGGCTCGACCCCGCGAGCCGCCAGCAGGTGTGGCAGGCGATCACCGACGCCCGCACCCACGAGGGCGTGACCGTGTTCCTGACCACGCACTACCTCGCCGAAACCGAACGGGCCGACACCGTCTGCGTCATCGACGAGGGCACCATCATCGCCGAGGACACCCCGGCCCGCCTGCGGGAGCGCTTCGCCAGCGCCCTGCTCGACGTCCGGTTGCGCGACGAGCTGACTGCCTGGCTCGAGTTGCGCCGCCGGTTTCCCGAGGTCGCCCCGACCCGCCCGCCGCGCCCCGGCGAATCGATTCGTCTGGCCGTCCCGACGACCGACGTCGCCAAGGCGATCCTGCACCACCTGTGGGACTACGTCGACGACTTCGAGTTCCGTCACGGCTCCATGGACGACGTTTTTCTCGCGCTGACCGGCCGCCATGAGTCCGACGAGACGCCGGACCAGCCGGTCAAGCAATCCCGCCGTCGCACCCGCACGGCCGCGTCCGACCGCGACACGTCGCCGGTGGCCGCGCCCGACGACCAGTCCGCGGCGGCACGCCCCACCCGACCGGCTCGGGGCGACGCCCCCGTGCCCACGACGGGAGCGCGCCCATGAGGAAACTCCTGACCCTCATCAACCGCAACCTGCAGGTGTACCGCCGCGATCCCATGACGGTGTTCTTCTCGTTCCTGTCCCCCCTGATCCTGTTCGTGCTGTTCCTCGTGTTCTTCCGTCACTCCATCGCCGGCATCGTCACCGACTCGATCCCCGGCGCGACGAGCGCCGACTCCTACGCGCTGTGCGACGAATGGCTGTTCGCGTCCGTGGCCACCCTGTCCACCTTCTCGACATCGCTGGCCATGCTCACCTCCTTCGTCGACGACCGTGTCACCGGCCGCTTCAGCGACTACCTCGTGTCACCCATCCGCCGTTGGCAGTTGGGGCTGGCCTATGTCCTGTCGACGTTCCTCGTGTCGGTCGTCGTCTCGGTCGTCCTCATGGGTGTGGGGCAGGGGTGGGCCATCCTCCACGACCAGCCGCTGCTGTCGCCCGTGCTGTTCCTGCGGAGCGTCCTGGGCATCACCGCCGGCTGCCTCGTGTTCTCCGCCTACAACACCTTGATCGTGACCTTCACGGCCAGCCAAGGCTCGTTCGGCGGCTACGCGATCATCATGGGCACGTCGATGGGTTTCCTGTCGTTCTGCTACGTGCCGCCGTCCCAGCTGGGCCAGGGCCTGAACTCGACCCTGAGCGCGATGCCGTTCGCCCAGGTGGGAGCCCTGATCCGCCTGCCCGCGATGGAGCCGGCCACGCAACGCCTCATGGCGCCGATCCCACCGGCGGCCCGCGACGCGGCCCGCCTGCGCCTGATCGACGCCCTCGGCGCCCGTCTGTCGGTCCACAACACCGTGCTGTCGATCGGTGTCATGCTGCTGCTGATCCTGGCCGTGACGATCATCCTGGCGAGCTTCGCGGCGTGGCGCATGGGCCGGGTCATCCGCTGACCTGCCGTGGACGCGCGGACGTGCCTCCCGATGGCCCAGCCGGCCGTGCAACACGCCGGCGGTCATCCCGGCCGCGGAGCCCGTCGCCGCGACGGCGGCACGCCCACTCAGGCCGCCAGTTCCTCCTCCTCGGGCGGCTCGTCCAGCAGCAGGACCTCACCGGTCGCCGGATCGACGGCCGCATCCGGGAAATCGTCCCCGGGTGTTTCCGGGACCTCACCCGCAGTGTCGTTGGCCCCGGACACCGGCCGGACCGCCCGCGGCTCCCGCACGAACACCGACAAACCCTGCGTCAGATCGTGCCCGACCGATGACGCGTCGATCTGCAACGCCTCGTGGCGGACCTTCGCCTGGTCCTCCCAGACGCGCGTGCGCAGACGTCCGACCACGACCACCGGGTCGCCCTTCTTCAGCGACGCGGCCACGTGCCGGGCGAGCACCTTGGACGCGCTCACCCCGATCCACGTCGTCTCGTCGTCCGTCCACTCCTCGCCCCGTCGGACGCGGGGCGTGCACCCCAGGCGGAACCGGGCGTAGAAGTACCCGTCCCCCTGATTGACATCGACGTCGCCACCCAATCGCCCGGTCAGCGCCACTTGTGCTTCCATCTCGGCTCTCCCTTTCCGTCAAGGCCTGCCATGTGCCGGCCGCTACCACCAACCTGGGTCATGGTGCGCCGAAAGAACTTGCACGCGCATGAAATTGGGGAGGAGGCTTCGCCGGCAGGGCATCTGTGGAACGCGCAACAAGCCGGCTAGTCGCAGGCGTCGCGGATGCGACCCGGTGCCGGACGAACCACCCGCGCCCTCACAGCGCGCGGGCGAGCGCGGCCACGAACGCCGAGTAGCGCTCCAACTCCGCGTTGACGGGCGCGATGACCAGGCGGTCGGCCACCTCG
>WQUE01000041.1 GCA_009785885.1 Actinomycetes bacterium | reverse complement strand
CTCCTGGCCGACGATACGACGCTGCGGGCGTCGCTGGCCTCGCTGGAACTCGACGGGGACAATCCCAGCCGCAGCGTCCTCGTGTCGCCGCCCGGCACCAAGGTCGTCGTCGCGCAACACCCCCAGATGGCGGCCTGGCCGACGGTTACCGGCCTGCCGTTCCACGTCCTGGACGAAGGCTGGCACCGGCAAGGACCCCACGTGTGCTTCGGCTGGCTCATCCAGGGATGGCCGGAGGGCTCCGTGCCGGTCTACGTCGAATATCTCCGCTTCCCCGTGTCGTTGCTGCCCGAGAACCGCCGCGACAGCATGGCCCGGCACTGGTGATTCACCCACGTCCAGCTTGTCTCACGCGTGATACACTCCAGTGATGATGACGGTGACTGTGCGGGAATTGCGCAACCAGGGCGGCGGCGTGCTGCGGCGGGTTGAAGGCGGCGAGGAACTGACGGTCACGTCCGACGGACGTCCCGTCGCCCGGCTGCTGCCACTCCCGGCCAAAGCGCCCGCGCCGATGGAACTCGTGGCGCGCTGGCGCCGGCTGCCGCCGATCGATCCGGACGCATGGCGACGTGACCTCGACGATGTCATCAGGGCCGGCCTGTGAGCGTGCCGGTGCGCGGGCTGCTGGACACGTCCGTCGTGATTGCGCTCGGCGAGGTCGATCCGGCCGTCCTGCCCGAGGAGTGCCTGATCTCTTCCGTGACGCTGGCGGAGTTGTCGGCCGGGCCGCTGGTGACGTCCGACCCGCGCGAGCAGGCGGCACGCCAGGCCCGACTGCAGCAAGCCGAGAAGGACTTCGACCCGTTGCCGTTCGACGCCGCCTGTGCCCGGGCGTTCGGCCTGGTCGCGTCCGGATTGCGAGCGGCGGGACGGAAGACGTCCGCACGGTCGTACGACGCCATGATCGCGGCCACCGCCTTGGCCGGCGGGCTGCCCCTGTTCACCAGGAACCCTGAAGACTTCGCACACATCCCCGGCCTCGACGTCCGTCCCTGCTGAACGCGCCGGCTCTTGTCTTGGCCACGGCGCCGGACGTCGCGGCGTCGGCGTGGGTCATAGCCCGGCCTTGTCGATAGCCGATTGCAGCGACTTCTGATACCCCTGCGAGGTGTACGTCGCCCCGCTGACCACGTCGATGTTCACGCTCTGGGCAGCGAGGGCCTCCGCGACCAAGACCGGAATGGCCCGCTGGTTGATCGCCCGGCACTGCCGGTCGCTGGTGGGATACTTCACCACCCGAATGTCATCGATGTGCCCGCTGGACACGTCGATCGCGACCTGGACGTCCCCGTAGCGCGTGGCCGCCCGATCACCCGTGTACGTGCCGCCCGTCGCCGAGGGGACGCTGGACGAGGTGGCGGCAGGCGAAGGCGTGGCGGCCCCGGACGGCGACGCGGCAGGCGAAGGCGTGGCCGCCGCGGACGGGTTGGCCGTGGCTGCGGCCGAGTCCGCCACTGTCGGCTGCGTGGCGGGCGCCGGCTCCCAGCGGACCGTCTTGGCGCCGATCAGACCGCCGATCACGGCGACGGAACCAAGGGCCGCCAGGCCCATGCGGGCAGGGGTGCCTGTCATGCGATCACCATCCGAACGATTCGACGCGGACGTTGGACGCCCCGGCGTCCCGTGCGGCCTGCCGGGCCGACTCCACCAAGGCTCGGCCGCCGCACACGAGGACCTCGGCCTGGTCGATCCACGGCGCGATGGCCGTCAGTGCGGCGGCGTCCAGACGATTTCGGTGCGCGGTACGGGCCCCGGTTCGCAGATGGACGGCCAACCGTCCCCCCGCCCATGCCGTCAGCCGCTCCCATTCGGCACCGAACAACGCTTGGGCCGGGTCGTGAACCCGGTACCACACGACGACCGGCGACCAGGGTCGCTCGCGCAACGCGGCCTCGGCGAGCGCCCGTATCGGTGCGACGCCCGTCCCGCCCGCGATGAGCACCACCGGCGCGGCGCTGCGCGGGCCGAGAACCAGACCGCCCAGCGGACCCTCCAGCCACAGGCGGGTGCCCGGTCTTAGGCCCACGAGCCGCCGCGAGTGTTCCCCCACCGCGCCCACCGTGATCCGCCAGTGCGCGCCGCCCGGCGCCACCGACAGCGAGTACGGGTTGGACGCGAAACGCAGCCCGCGCGCCTGGGCGTGGACTCGAACGTACTGGCCGGCCAGCCCTGGCGCCTGCTGGAGATCCCGGCCGCCGATGACCAGCGAGTACACGCCGGACGCCTCCGGTACCACCTCGACGAGCGTGAACCGGTGGCGCAGGTTCGACACCAGCGGTCGCACGAGGCGGTTGACGAGCAGCACGGTCACCGGGACGACGCAGGCCCCCACCCACAGGACGGACGCGACCGGCTGGTCGGCGAACTGCGCCCCATTGGTGACCTGGTGAACAAGGCCGAACAGGATGGCCGCGTAGGTGGCCAGGTGGATCGCGTGCCACACCTCGTACCGTGCGGCGCGCCGCACCGCGGCCATGCTCGCGACCCCCACGGCAAGAAACAGCCCCGTGCCGGCGATCGCCAGCTGCAGGTTGTCGTCGGCCAGGTAGGAGGAGATCACCGCGCCGATGGTGTCACCGGCGATCAGCGCATAGCCGGCCGTGATGAGAATGGCGTGCGCGAT
>WQUE01000040.1 GCA_009785885.1 Actinomycetes bacterium | reverse complement strand
CGCTGAGCCTCGACCTGCCCGGCCCGCGCCTTCCCGACCCGGTGGAGCGCGCGGTGTACTTCGCGGTCGCCGAGGCGCTGTCGAATGTCGCCAAGCACGCCCACGCGCGCTCGGCGAGCGTCGTCGTGCGCCGCACGGACGCCGGCGTCACCGCCGAGATCGCCGACGACGGGACGGGCGGCGCCACGGTCACGCCCGGGCACGGCCTGGCCGGCCTGGCCGACCGGCTGGCCTCGCTCGGCGGCACCTGCGAGGTCACCTCCGCACCCGCGGGCACGACCGTCCGGGTCGCCGTACCCCAATCATCGTGAGCCCCGGCGTGGCCCCCCGGGCGTGTGATGATGAGGCCATGCGCACGACACCCGGAAAGACCTTCCTGCTCGACGCGGCCACGCAGGTCGCGGCCTACTGTTTCGCGGCGTTCGCCGGCGTGCTGATCGGCCTGGCGTTCCGCAACGCCGCCCGCTACGTCGCCCCCCTGATGGCCGGGGCGGCGGTGATCCTCATCGGCCTGGCGATCCTGACGGCGATGGCCCGCGCCCAACGGGCCGAGGCGGAGAGGCACCTGCTCGCCGCGATCGCCGCGGACCGCGAGGGCGACCAGCGGGAGAGCCTCGCCGACACCGCCCGCGTGGCCGAGTTGGAGGCCCGGATCGTGTCCCTGACGGCCCAGGTCGACAGCCTCCACGAGCAGGCCGCCAAGCGCACGCGCTCGTCCCTGCGGGACAGCTACGCGGTCGGCGTCGCCCGCCGGGCCGCCCGCCGGCAGGGACGGCCGGTCGGCGCCAGGCCGCAAGGACGCGCGATGGCGGCCCGCCTGCACCACCACCACCTCTCCGCCGCCTAGCCTGGAGGCCATGAGGATCGTCCTGGCCGAAGATTCGGCGCTGCTGCGGGAGGGCCTCGTCCGGCTGCTGGAGGAGGCCGGACACGAGGTGACCGCCGCCGTCGGCACCGCCCCGGACCTGGTCGCGGCCGTCCGCGCCGATCCGCCGGATCTCGTCATCACGGACGTCCGCATGCCCCCGACCGGCACCGACGACGGCCTGCGGGCCGCCTGCGCGCTGCGGGCCGACCGTCCGGGCCTGAGGGTGCTGGTGCTGTCGGCGTACGTCGAGCGGTCGTACGCCCGCGAGCTGTTCGCGACCGGGACCGGCGGGGTCGGCTACCTGCTGAAGGATCGCGTCGCCGACCTGGCAACCCTGGAGGACGCGATCGGCCGCCTCGCCCAGGGCGGCACCGTCGTCGATCCGGAGGTGGTCGCCCAGCTGCTCGTGCACGCACCGGTGTCCCCGCTGGAGCGCCTGAGCGCCCGGGAGAAGGAGGTGCTCGGGCTGATCGCGCAGGGGCTGTCCAACCAGGCGGTCGGTGCCGCGCTGTACCTGTCGGCGGGCGCCGTCGAGAAGCACGTGTCGTCGATATTCTCCAAGCTCGACCTGCCCGTTGACGAGGGGACGAACCGCCGCGTGCAGGCAGTCCTCGCGTACCTGCAGGACGCGGCCCGGCACCCCGGCGGGCCCACCGCCGCGGTGTAGGGTTTGCGGAGCGGAGGTGAGCACATGAAGACGATGTACCTGTCAACCGAGGACGGACGGTTCAGTCAGGTGGAGGAGGCGGCAAGCGGCGCCTGGGTGAGCCTGATCGAGCCGACGCCGGCGGAGATCGCGGCGGTCGCCAAGGAGTTCCACATCGACCCCGACGACATCGGCGCCGCCCTGGACGTCGAGGAACGTTCGCGTGTCACCTCCGAGGACGGGTATGTGCTCGTGCTCGTCGATGTGCCCGCGATGGAGGACCGCGGCGGACGCCCGTGGTACATCACGATCCCGCTCGGGATCATCATCACGCCGCGCGCGATGATCACCGTGTGTTCGCAGCGGACATCGGTGATCAACGATTTCGAGTCGGGCCGCGTCCGCGATTTCCGGACGTTCATGAAGACGCGCTTCACCCTGCAACTGCTGCGCCGCAACTCGGCCGCGTACATCAACATCCTGCACGACATCGACAAGCTCATCGACCAGGGCGAGGCGAACCTGCGCCGCTCGACCCGCAACGAGGATCTCGTGAACATGTTCGAGCTGGAGAAATCCCTCGTGTACATCAACACGTCCCTCGTCAGCAACCAGCGCGTGCTGGACCGGCTGATGCGCACGGCCGGCATCAAGAAATATCCCGAGGACGACGATCTGCTCGACGACACCGTGATCGAGAACGAGCAGGCGGTCGAGATGTCGACGATCTACTCCAACATTCTGTCCGGCACGATGGACGCGTACGCGTCGGTGATATCGAACAACCAGAACGCGATCATGAAGACCCTCGCCTTGGCGACGATCGTCCTGGCGGTCCCGACGATGATCTTCTCCGCGTACGGCATGAACCTGAACACCAAGGGCTACCCGTTCGAGGCACCCCTGTGGGGGTTCTACGCGGTCGTCGGCATCTCGTTCGGCATCTCGTTCCTGATCGTCGTGTACTTCTTCCGCAAGAAGTGGTTCTAGGAGGGTGCTGAAATACCGAGGCTCCAGCGAGGACGTGCCGGGCGGGATGAGCCGCAAGGACAGATGTAGTGGTCGTAGTGGACCTACGGCCACTACATATGGACACAGCGGATCGCCCGATCC
>WQUE01000039.1 GCA_009785885.1 Actinomycetes bacterium | reverse complement strand
GTGTTGCCGGCCATCGTGAACTTCAGGTTCGCCATGCGGGACTTCGTGATGATGTCGAGGCCCCAGAACGTGAAGAAGATGTCCACGTCGACGCCCTCGCCCAGGGCCGCATTGGCCATGATGAGCGCCGGGTAGGCCATGTCGAGGTTGCCCTTGGAGCAGATGAAGCACATCTTGCGCCGGGGCGCGTCCGTGTCACACATGGGCTTGCCGAAGTCGGGTACGGAAATGTCTGCCATGGTCGTCTCCTTGAGAACGTGTGTGTTGGGTGAGCGAAGGATGGGCCCGGTGGGCTACACGCAGCCCTTGGGCTTGGGCAGGCCGGCGATGTAGGCCATCTTCTTGGCCGGTTTACCCGGGAACCGCTCGAACAGCTTCGGGATCTCGAAGCCGCCGACCACGCCGACCCGACGCAGCGTGGCCGTCTCGCCACGTCCGACGAAATCCGAGCGCAGGAACCGGATCGGCGCCCACGCGTCCTCCGTCATGTCGACGTCGATGAGACGTGCCAGTTCGGCCCCCAGTTCCTCGTCCCACTGGTCGTAGTCGGTCAGGAAGCCCTCGGCGTCGACCGACACCTCGCGTCCACCGATGACCTGCGTGCCGACGCTCTTGCCCTTCGCGACGGGGCGGGCACCCGTCGCCGCCGGGGCGGGCGCGGGCTTGGCCGGGGCCTTCGCCGGCGAGGCGTCCGGCGTCACCGGCTTCGGCTTCGCGGGCGTCGTCGGGCCCTCGACGGTGTCGGGCACGATCTGCTTGCCGGCCATCGACATGGCCGACGGGATCGGGATCGTCCGTCCCGGCAGCAGCAGGTTCCAGTACATCCACTCGAAGGCGAGCTTGCCCATGTGGTTCACGCGCGTCGGCTTCAGCAGCGACATCGGCCCGACGACCGGCAGCGGGAACGTGCCCGGATACGGCTGGGTCGCGTAGTTGAAGTCGAGCAGCATCGCCTCGCCGTCACCCGTCTCCACGAAGCAGTTGGAGTGCCCATCGAACGCGTGCGTCACCGGGCGGCCGCTCCACGCGTCGACGAAGTTCTCGGCGAACGCGTCGATCGAGAAGTGCGCGACCGAGCCGGCCTTGGACGTCGCCAGCGTGCCCGCGTCGCCGAGGACCCAGACATTGTCGTGCCCGATCGCGGCCATGGTCGCCTGGTCGCATTCGACGAGGTTGAGGTCGTCGCCGATGCCGGAGCGTGCCACGTAGTCGGCGCCCATGTTCAGCGGGATCGTCACGAGCAGGTCGAATCCGAGCCGGCGTCCGTCGTAGCTCACCAGTTCGCAGGCGTCGTTGTCGACCTCCGACACCATGAAGTCCGTCTCCAGCGCGATGCCACGCTCGTCCAGCATCCCGCCGAGCAGGCGGGATGCGACCGGCTTGGTGAAGGCGCCGTCGAGCGGGGTGACGTACGTCAGGGACGTCTCGGTGCGAATGTCGTGTTCCCGCAGCCACGCCTCCATGAGGAGCACGAACTCCAGCGGCGCGACGGGGCACTTGATGGGCATGTCGGTGACGTGGACGAGAACGCGCCCGCCCCGGAAGTGCTTCAGGGCCTCGGCGAGACGCTGAGCGGTGGCGAGGGTGTAGAACGTGTGGGTCTTCACCCCCCACTGGCCGCCCATCATCCCGGGCGTCTGGTCCGGGCGGGGAGTCACGCCGGTGGCGAGGATCAGGTAGTCGCCGCGTATCACGTCGCCGCCGGCAAGGGTGACGGTCGTGGTGTCCAGGTCGACGTGGTCGACTTCGGCCTTGATCACGTCGATGCCGCGGCCGAACTGCGCCTGCCGCGACCGGACCAGACGGCGGGGCGCAGTCTTGCCGAACGGCACAAACAGGAGACCTGGCTGGTACAGGTGGGCATCGTTCGTGTCGATCACGCTGATGGCCAGGTCCGAGGCCGGAATGGCCGACCGTACCTTGTTGGCCGCGATCGTGCCGGCGGTCCCGCCGCCGACGATGATGAGGTGCTTCACTGGTGGCTCCTTATCCCCATGAAATGGTGCGGTGACGCGAGTGCTGTGCAGTTGTCATCGGGCGATGCGAGTCCGCCGCGACGTCTTGGGGGATTGGTGCGACGACCCCGGGGTCGCCGGTTAGCCGCGCAGAATCCGGTTCAGGAAGCCCTGGGTGCGGCTCGCGGCCTCGACCTCGGCCGGGGTGTGATCACCGTTACACCACTGGTCGCGCGGGACGGCGGCCTTGACCTGGGCGATGTGCTGGCCGCAGCCAGCCCAAGTGGTCTTGCCGCAGACTTTGCAGGTGACCGGACGACACATAATGGTTGGGTTCCTTTCGTTGGTGGTTCGATGAATCAGCCGACCATGCAGAAGAGCCGTTCCAGCTCTTCCAGCGACAGGTCGACTTCCGACGGCACCCCGTCGGCAGATGTGGACGAGGTGCCGTTCTCCAGGCTGCGGCGCAGGTTTGCCGCAACGACCGCGAAGCCGGCACGCTCCAGGGCGCCGTTCACCGCGGACAGTTGTGTGACGATCGCCCGGCACTCGGCGTCCTGTTCGACGGCGGCGATCACGGCCGACAGCTGCCCTTGGGCGCGCCGGAGCCGGTTGAGGACCTGGCGTTTGACGTCGGGTTCGCAGTGCGCCGGCAACACCATCGCCGGCGCAG
>WQUE01000038.1 GCA_009785885.1 Actinomycetes bacterium | reverse complement strand
GTCAGGAAGACGTACACGGACACCCAGGACAGATCGGCGACCGACAGGTAGTACGGGTAGATGCCGGTGATCATCAGGTAGAAGCTGTAGAACAGGTTGCCCAACGCATAGCAGGCAAAGGCGCCGGCGAGGATGGTGTACACCGGTCTCCCGGAGCGGCGGGCGAACAGCCGTGCCGCGATCACGCATGGTACCAGGACCGCCACCTGCGCCCAGGTGATCACGGTGTCGAGGAGATTCATCGGCGGTCTCCCAGGCGCCGCTCAGCTATCGCGGCCGACGCGGCCCGGGTGGCGGGCGGCATAGCGTACGCTCACCAGCGTCACGACGACGCCGAGAACGAAACACACGATCCCGACGAGCACACAGGCGCCCGCGTCGGCGGCGCCGATGGCGTCCGCACCGATGCCGGTACCCCCGCGGGCCGATCCGCCCAACGGCGCGATGGACAAGACGAGGGCCACGCCGACGATGGCGGCCAGGCCGACGGCTCCGGAGACAGCCGCCACCGCGATGGAGCGGCGGCGGTGGCGCCTGGTCTCGATCGACGCGGCCCGGCGGTGGGACTCGGCGACGAACTCCGCCGTTGTCAGGGACTCAGACCTGGGCATAACCGAACCCCTCACCCTCAAGCCGCTCCCGCAGCGCGCGCTTCGCGCGGTCGACCAGGCCATGCACCTGGCCGTGGCTCTTTCCCATGACCGTGCCGACGGACTGCTGGCTCAGCCCCTCGAAGAACAGCAGGTACAGCACGCACCGCTGCTCCTCTTTCAGATCGCGTAGCGCCGCGCGGACCCGCCGCCGGTCATCGGCGGCGACAACGGCGTCCTCGAGCGTCGTGGCCTGGGGTTCCTCGATGACATCGTCCCAGGACAACGAGGACTGCGTGCCGTAGCGGCGGATGTGCCGGAAGGCGAGATGCTTTCCGATGGCGAATAGGTACGTCTGGAACGCCGAATCGCCGCGGAAGGGCTTCCGGTTGGCGATCAGCGCCGCGAAGACATCGATCGCGAGGTCCTGGGCGACGTCGTAGCTGCCGACGATGGTCTGGATGAACGCGATCAGACCCTCTTTGTGGGCGTCGACAAGCGAAACGAGCGCGTCTTCGTCACCGGCGAGGAAACGACCGTACGCCTCCTGCGCCTGCGCGTCGGTCATGCAACCCATCATGTCCCTCGCTACTGACTTGACCGCAGTCTAGCGGCGGTTCAGGTGCGGCGCATGACCCCGGGCCTACACGAAAATCGTGCGGTAGTCGGTGATCCCCGCGAGGCGCGCGGCGGCGGCGGGCACGTCGAGGCGGTCGGCCTCGGCGGCGATGGCGTGGGCGAGGAGGGTCGTCTCGCCGGCGGTGGCCAGGCCGGCGATGGCGGGGAAGGTCCCGAGCACCCAGGAGATCGCCGCGCGGATGTCCTCCGGCGCCGTGAACGGCTCGTACCACGTCGCGAGCGTACGCTGGCCGTCCCACGGCTTGCGCGCGATGCCCTTGATCGTACGCAGCCCGACGTGGCGCTCCTGCACCATCGCGTACAGAATGTCGAAGTTGTCGTGGAAGGCCTTGTCAGCGGAGTACAGATGGTAGTTCATGGGCGTCAGGACGGAGTCGAAATCGTACCGCCGCAGCGCCTCCGCGTGGACCACCGGCGCCTGCTCGGTGTGGCCGGAGATCCCGATCCAGGTCGCCAGTCCCTCCGCCTTGGCCCGCGTGAACGCCTCGATGGCCCCGCCCGGCGCGAAGACGGCGTCGAGGGTGTTGAGGTCGCACACCGCGTGCACCTGCCACAGGTCGACGTGGTCGGTACGCAGCAACTCCAGCGACCGCATCAGGTCGGCCCAGGCGTCGTCGGCGCGGCGCTGGGTGGACTTCGTCGTGAGGAAGACCTGGTCCCGGACCCGGTGCATCACCGGGCCCATGCGCTCCTCGGCGTGCCCGTACGACGCCGCGGTGTCGAAATGGTTGATCCCGGCCGCCAGGGCCTGCTCCAGCGAGGCGTCGGCCACGTCCTGGCTGACGCCCCCCAACGCGGCCCCGCCGTACACGAGCACGCTCGTCATGTGCCCGGTCCGCCCGAATACCCGTGTTTCCATGTCATCCTCCTCGACGCCGGACGCCATCGCCCGCGTCGGCAGCCATCCTACTCGCCGGTGGCAGCCGGAAGCGCCCGGGTACGCCGCAGCCGTACGACGAGCACGATGACCGCGGCCACGAGGACCACCACACCGGCGACCGCCCACCACGCCTGCCGGGCGAGGGCGAACAAGCCGGCGAAGACCGCGAGCCCGCCGGCGGCGTACACGCAGCCCCACAGGATCCAGCCGGGGATGGCGGCCAGAACGTACCGTGGCCAGCGCCAGCCGATCAGCCCGGCCGTCAGTTGGACCGCCGTCTGGAACCCCACCGTGAGGAAGCTGACGGGGATGAGCGGCCAGCCCCAGCGCTCCAGCTTGTCCACCGCGCGTCGCTGCTTGTCGGAGGCCAGTTTCTCGGCCCACGCCCCGCGCACGACGCCCGCCCGGATCCCGCGTCCCAGCCAGTACGTGGCCTGCGACCGGAACGCCGCGACCCCCGTCAGGAACGCCGCGGCGATAAGGAAGGGCTGCCCCAGGATCCACTCCATCACCCGGGCAG
>WQUE01000037.1 GCA_009785885.1 Actinomycetes bacterium | reverse complement strand
ATCACCATCGACGCCACCCGCGACCACACCGTCTTCCACATGGACGCCACCGACATCCAGCACGCCGACCTGCGCAACGACTACGACGTCACCTGCACCACCATGTCCGTCCGCAAACTCATCGAATCCCCGGCGACGAACGCCTCCCCCGACTGCGGGTTCATCTACCGCAAGAAAGGCCTGTACACCATCACCGCCGACACCATCTGGCGCATCAAATGGACCGCCCTGGGACTCACCGGCACCCAATACGTCACGTTCACCGACCCCGCCGAGAAGCAACTCGACATCGGCGAACTCCACGCCGTCATCGTCGCCCCCGAACCCACCCCCTGACGCGGGGGCGCACCGGGCTTCAACCCGCCAGCAGCGACCGCACCGTCGCCTCCACCGCGTCGGCCAGGTTCGCGGGCCCGGTGGCCATGGCCTCGGCGAGCGTCTGGCCGGCACGGCGAATGGGCACCAGCGCCGTCGCACCGGCGTCCAGAAGCGGTTCGGCTCCCGCCTCGACCGATCCGCCGAACATGATCACAGGCACGCCCGCCTGCCGTGCGAGCGTCAGCACACCCATGGGGGCCTTGCCGTGGAGCGTCTGGGCATCGATGCGTCCCTCGCCGGTGAACACCCAGTCCGCGCCCCGGAGGCGTGCGGGCAGGCCGACCGCCTCCGCGACGATCTCGACCCCGGGCCGCAGCCGTGCCTGCGGGAGGAACGCGAGCAGCCCCGCACCCAGACCGCCCGCCGCGCCGGCCCCCGGCACGTCCCGGACAGCGCGGCCCACCAGCGTCTCGACCACGTCGGCCCAGCGCGCCAGCCCGGCATCCAGGGCCGCGACCAGGTTCGGCGAGGCCCCCTTCTGGGGGCCGAACACGTGGGATGCGCCGGACGGACCGCACAGCGGCGCGTCCACGTCGCACGCGACCTCGATCCGGCATTCCGCCAGACGCCGGTCGAGTCCCGACGCGTCGACCGCCGCCAGGTCGCGCAGCGCCGCCCCACCGGGGGGCAGGGGCGCACCCGACGCGTCCAGGAAGCGCACGCCGAGCGCGGCCAGCGCGCCCGTCCCGGCGTCGTTCGTCGCCGAACCGCCCAATCCGAGGACGAACCGCCGTGCGCCCGCCCCGAGCGCGTCCCGGATCTGTTCGCCGAACCCGGCGGTTGTGGCCCGTCCGGGATCCCGCCGGGACGCCGGCACGAGACCCAACCCGCTCGCCGCCGCCACCTCGATGATCGCGACGCCGGGCGCGCGCCCGTACGACGCCGCCCTGGCCTCCCCCAGCGGCCCGTGCACGGGCACGTCGACCAGGGTGCCGCCGAGCGCGTCCACGAGGGCGCTGACCAGGCCTTCGCCGCCGTCCGCCATCGGGACGAGGTCGCATTCCGCGTCCGGCGAAACCCGGGCGATCCCGGCCGCCATGGCGCGGGCCGCCTCGGCTGCGGTCATCGACTCCTTGAACGAGTCGGGAGCCAGGACGAACTTCACGGCGGCCCTCCCTGCGCGTTGTGTTCCCACGGCAGCGTACAGGCCCGGACCCGACCCCGAAGCACGTCCGGCGGAGTAATCTGGCACCACACGACCGGCCTTCGGACTCCGAGGAGGCATCATGAGCGACACCACGACAGAATCCGCCACGGCCCGACGCGTGGTCGTCGGGTACGACACCTCGGGTGGAGCGGTCCGGGCCGTCCGGGTGGCCGCCACGGTCGCCGTCGAGCGCGGCCTCGGCCTGACCATCCTCATGGCGGCCCGCGACCTCGACGCGACCGCCACGCGCACCGCCCGCAACCTACGCGCCAATCCCGCCTACCTGGACGAGTTGCGCGCCGCCGTCCAGGCCAAGATCGACGCCTTCATCGCCACCCTGGCACCCGACTATCCGGGCCTGGACGTGCGTACCGTCCTCACCGGCGGCAACCCGGCCGGTGTCCTGTCGGAGGCGAGCAAGGACGCCGCGCTGGTGGTCGTCGGCGCGCGCGGCAACACGGCGGGACACCGCACACCGATGCTCGGCGGGGTGTCCACGGCCGTGATCGCCCACTCGGAGGGCCCCGTGCTCGTCGTCCCCGAGACGGCGAGCCCGAACCCGCAGGGACCCGTCGTCCTCGGCCTTCAGGACGCCCCGGACGCCCGGGCCGCCGGCGAGATCGCCGCCCGCGAGGCGGAGATCCGCGGGGTGCCGCTCGTGGCGATCTACGCCTGGGACATCTCCCCCGAACTCGGCGACTTGGGCGCCTTGGCCGTGCTCGACCCGGTGAAGACCCAGCACGACCTGGAATCGATGCTCACCGAACTGCTCGCGCCGATCACCGCCGGGCACGAGAACCTGGTCGTCGAGCGCCGGGTCGTCCAGGGTTCCGCCCGGTCGGCGCTCGTGGAGGCGTCCCACAGCGCCGTCCTCATCGTCCTCGGCTCGCGCGGCCTGGGTGGTTTCGCCGGGCTGATGCTCGGCTCCATCAGCCGGTCGGTCACCCGCGAGGCGGCCTGCCCCGTGCTCGTGGTCCGCTACCGGGGCCACGACGCGGCCGAGAGCTGACCGGCTGCCCGGCACTGGTGGTGCGGGCGACCAAGGATGGCTGCGAGTCCAGACGGGTCGGCGTCCTGGCCGCGCGAGTGGCGCCCGGGGTCACT
>WQUE01000036.1 GCA_009785885.1 Actinomycetes bacterium | reverse complement strand
GTGGGACGATCCGGAAGTGAAGGTCGAAATCGCCCAGTTCGCCCGCGGCTCGGCCACGCTGGGGTGGGAAGGTGCGGCGGCGGGCGCCTTCGGCTCGGCGAACGGTTTCCACGGTTCCGGCTCGGCGTCGTACTGGGCCGGTGCGCACGCCGAAGGATCCGCCGGGGCGTACATTCAGGACGGACAGGTGACTGTGGGGGCGTCGGGCATGGCGGGTGTCGGGGTTCACGGCGAAGCCGCGGGGACGATCGGCTACGGCGTCCTGCAGGGCGAGGGCAAGGTCGGCGCGACCGCCGGCGCCTGGGTGAACGGCGACGCCAGCGTCTCGGTCGGCACCGACGGCGTCAAGGCGAAGGTTGGGGCTGAGGCGATGGCCGGCGCATCCGCCACGGCACACGCGTCGGCGGGCCTGGACGGCGCGCAAGTCGGTGTGGGTGTCACGGGCTACGCGGGTGCGGGCGTCATGGCGAAGGTCGAGGGGGATTTCTCCCTCAGCGAGGTCAAGGTCACCTGCGATCTCGGCGTTGCCGTCGGGCTTGGCGCCGGCGTCAAGTTCGACGTCGACATCAAACCGGCCAAGATCGTCGACGACATCACGCATTGGCTGGGCTTCTAGGCCATACGGGTAAAGCAGAATCCACGGAACGGAGTAGACCATGACCACAGTCACGAACCCGAGCGACGACTTTCCCGCGCCGCCGCGCCTCGGCCTGGACTGCCCGGACGGCTGGCACCCCTTGCCGGACGCCGGCCAGGCACTGGCCATCATCAAGGATGTTCCGGATGGCGAGTTCCGTCCGAACGTGATCGTGGCGGTCCGGCGCATGCGCCGCGGCACCGCGATGGCCGCGGCACGCCGCGAGCTGCAGCAGCGGGCCGCCAGCCTGCGCGAGTACGCCTCGATCGGGGAGGAGGAGCGCGTCGTCGGCGGATGGCCCGGCTACCGCACCGAAGGCTCGTTCATCGATGAACCCGGCGGCACGCTGGTGCAGGCGATCCGGCTGGCGGTCGTCGACCGGGGGGCCACCGAAGACCTCGTCCAGGTCAGCGCCACCTGCCACGCGACCCAGGCCGAAGCGGTCTGGCAGCAGATCCGCGACATCCAGGAGAGTCTTACCATCGGGGTTGACGGATAGTGCGCCCGCGCGATCAGAGGCCACCTAGGGGGTCCTCCCCATGGACGAACCGTTCCTCCGGCTGCTAGCGTCGTGACTGTCCCCCGGGCAGGGTGCGTGCGCGGGGATCCACAAGGAGAATCATGAGTTTTGTCGGAATGTCGGTCGACGCGATCGACCGAGCCGCCACCACACTCCGGGCCCAAGGCGAGGAGCTGGATTCGATTCGGCAACAGGTCGATCGACTGGTCAATGAGGCAGGCGCGCACTGGGACGGCACCGACGTGCGTGCCTTCCGCAGCGCCTGGTCATCGTCGCTCGCGCCCCGGATGCGGAGCGGGTCCAGCCACCTGAGCGACATGGCCCAGTACCTGACGCGACAGGCCGCCGAGCAGCGCCAGGCCAGCGCGGCACATGGTGGTTCCGCTCCTGGCGGCGGCTTGGGCGTTCCCGTCCTCCCGGCCGATGATGACCACACGGACCCGCCGGTTTGCGAGGTGCCGTGGAGCCCGCTGACGCTGCGCATTCTGAACTGGGCCGGCAACGCGGACAACGTCGTCGGCGCGTCACTGGCTGGTTGGGCGATGTCGCAGGGCCGGTACGTGATGCAGGACATCATGAACTTCAAACCCGTCACCCGATACATGTCGGAGTCGGTGGACGCGGCCGTGAAGGCGATTCAGAAGGCCGCGCTGCGGCTGTTCCCGCCAGTCGAACTCGAGAACTGGGCCATGAAGCCTCGCAGTCTCGGCGGAGCGCTGAAGGGCGCGACCAAGGGTGTCGCCGTGGTCGGCTGGGCGATCACGGCAGCATCCGTCGGCATCGACGCGTACACGCAGTGGACGAAAGACTCGTGCGATCCGACGTTGAGCACGGGGGCGAAGGTCGTGCGCGCGGCGACCACGGGCATCGCGGACAATGCGCCCGCCATCGTCGGGGCGCTCGCCGGCGCGAAGCTCGGCGCGATGGCAGGTGCGGCCATCGGTTCACTTTTCCCTGGACCGGGCACCGTGGTCGGCACCGTCGTCGGTGGCCTTGTCGGAGGGGTGATCGGGTCCGGGCTCGCCCAGGTCGCGTACGACGCGGTCGCGGACACCGTACACTCGTGGATCGACCGTATCCGCTGGTAGTCGAGTTCGGACGCGGCGAAGGGGAGGAGCCTGACATGACGCAGCAGATGCCGCCCTCGTGGGTGACTCAAGCCTGCCCGGCGGTCAGCCTCCGGACGCCGCCGGACTGGCGCGTGGTGCCACCACCCCCGATGGAGTATCCACCGGCGCTGATCGTCGCCGGCCCCCCGCGCCACGGGTTCGCTCCCAATGTCACGGTGACGCTGGACCCGCTGCCACCTGCCATGACGTTGGCCGAATGGCACACGATCAACCTTGAGTCGCTGCGGCAGGCGCTGACGAGCCTGCGGCTGCTCGACCTGCAGCCGGATGAGGTTGACGGCGCTCCGGCGCTGATCCGTCTGTGCGCCTACGGGATGGACGACCATCCGCTCTCGCTGATCCAATGGCTGGT
>WQUE01000035.1 GCA_009785885.1 Actinomycetes bacterium | reverse complement strand
CCGGCCCTGTCCGGTTTCACGTGCTCGTTCGGTTCCGGCATCACGGGAATCCTGGGGCCGAATGGCGCCGGCAAATCGACGCTGTTCAAGGCTTTGACGGGTACGATGCGTCCCCGGTCGGGCACCATCCGGCGCGATGGCACGCTGCTGCGGGGGCACAAGGCTTGGCAGAGGCACCTGTCGCATCTGGGCTATCTGCCCCAGGATCCGAACTGGTTCGGCGGCTTCACGGTCATGGAACTATGTGTCTACGTGGCCGGGTTGCGCGGGCTCGATGGACGATCATCGGTCGGCGCCGCGAAGCGCGCCGTCGCGTCCGTCGGCCTCACCGGCCACGCCGGAGACAGACTCGGATCCCTTTCCGGTGGTATGCGCCGGCGGGCTTTCATCGCACAGGCCATCGTGCATGACCCGCCGATCCTGATTCTCGACGAGCCGACGAGCGGCCTCGACCCGGTGCAGCGGATGCACCTGCGGGAATTGCTCGCCGCGATGGGACAGAGCCGGACCGTGATCCTGTCGACCCACCTGGTGGAGGACGTGGCACGCCTTGCCCAGCAGATCCTGGTGCTCGACAATGGCAGGCTCGCCTGGCAAGGGGATCCTGTGGCCTTGACCAGGCGGGCGGCCCGGCGGTCCGCCGACCCGGAACTGGCCTCCCTGTACGAGCGGGGCTTCATGGCACTGCTGTCGGAGAGCGACGACACATGAGGACCCACCGCTGGATCCTGTCGGGCGGCACCGGTGCCGTGGTGTTCGCCTGGTACATGGTCTCTCTCGTCAGGGAGGGCATGTTCGCCGCACCCTGGCCCAGCATCCGGGCGTGCATCGGCGTGCTGTTCGTTGTGTTGATCATCGTGTGGCCGCTTGTCGGTGCGCTCGGCGCGGCGGACGCGGTCCTTTCCACCACGTCGGGACGGTTGGCCTTCATCGAGTCGCTTCCGCTGGCGAGCCGGTCACGGCTGGTGGCGGGCCGGCTGGCCGCGGTGTGGTTCGGCGTCCTGGCCGCGACGGTCGCCGCCTGCGCGGTGGCGGTCGCCGTCGGACTTGTCCACGGTAGTGGCTGGTCGTGGGGCGCGCTCGGTCTTGTCCCCTACGCGCTGGCCGGGTGTCTGGCCTTCAGCGCGGTCGGTTACGCGCTGGGGCTGGCCGTCCGGTCATGGTTCGTACCGCCGCTGGTCCTCTTGGGCGGCTACGCGATGGGCAACATCCCCGCCACGGCGTTTCTGGAGTGGTACGCGGGCGTGTATCCGCCCGGGTCGATCGTCTCCCACCCCAACTGGTCGATCTACGTTCCGCTCACCGCGGGGTTCGCACTCGCCGCCGCGGCCGGGGTGGTAGGTCTTGCGGCGCGCTGGTCGCGGACGAGCGCCGTGGTGGCTGTGGTCCTCTTCTGCGCCAGTCTGGCGACCCACGTGGCCGTACCGAGAACGCTCACCCCCGACCAGACTCTGTGGGTCGACGACGACCATCGCACGTTGTCGTGCACGACCCTTGCGGAAGGCCCCTCGGTGTGCGTGCCACCCGATCTGCCGCGGGACGCCTCCCTGGCTGTGGCGCAACTCGCCCCGATGGCCCCCCGGGTGGTCGCCCTCGATGCTGCCCTGGCCGACGCCCACTGGATTCCCGGACGGCCCGGACCCGGGGAGTTGGCCTATCAGTTGCCTGTCGGCCAGGACGTGTCGACGTGGCAGCAGGCGCTGGCGACCGCGACGGGCCTGTCCGCGGAGTGCGCCACCAAGTTCTTTCTGTCGACCGGAGACACCCCTCCGGCTCTTCCGGCCGACA
Organism: Actinomycetes bacterium; assembly: GCA_009785885.1. Taxonomy (GTDB): domain Bacteria; phylum Actinomycetota; class Actinomycetes; order Propionibacteriales; family Propionibacteriaceae; genus WRGV01. The sequence goes on along the minus strand of WQUE01000035.1, from coordinate 852 downwards.
TGACGGCCGTCGCGGCCTGGCTCGCGGGCGATCGGGCCGACGCCACGCAGGTCGCCGGCAGTGGAATCCTGCTTCCTGTCACTCAGGATGACGCGCGAGACGCCTACTCCCGGATAACCGCATGCGCCTACTAGAAGCCCCACGACGTTCCCTCCCCCGCTTCGCTCCTCCGACAACGCCGCGGGGACCCCGAGGCCGTGGGAACTCGGCTCAGGTGCCAATGTTTGGGCAACCGAGGCTTCTCGTCCTGTTCGCCCGCAGTCGCGGCCTGTCTCTGCTGGGGCCGGCCGTGGTCGTCATGGGGCTCTTGTGTTATGCGGCACCCCTCGGCCTGACCACCAGCCCCCTGGATGTGACGACGGCGTCCTTCCTTCTGACCCTGACCGGTCTTGGCGCGGGGGTGTTCGCGGCGATGATGTTCGGCACGGCCATGTCGGACGTGGAGGGGGTGATCCCTGAGCGGCGTCTCGTGGTGTTGCGGGCCGTGTGGGTCGTCACCATTGTGGTCGCGTTCGGGGTAGCCGGCACGCTCGCCATGGTGATCCGGAGTCTGGGCGCATGGTTCGTGCTGCTCCTGTGGCGCAACTTCGCCCAGGGCGTGGCCGTGGCTTGCCTGAGTGCCTGCCTCCTGCCGCGCGTCGCCGCGTGGATCGTGCCCGCCATGACGCTCGCCCTGGTGTGGCTGTTCGGCACGAAAGACCTCATCGGCACGCCCCGCGTGGCGGCCATTCCGTGCTACCCACCGAACTCGGCCCTGGCGTGGGTCGTCACCGCGGTGCTGGTGTGTCTGGCGGTCGTGATCTATGCGGTCACCGATGCCCGAAGCCACGCATAGTCCCGAAGCGCCATGAT